>JBDTKD010000437.1:0-9945 GCA_039935515.1 Bradyrhizobium sp. | reverse complement strand
CGGTGAGCATTTCCTGCATATGGCGCCAGTCCATAAAGACATAATGGATAGAGCCTTCCGTGCTGTGGGCGGCGAGGTGCTCGAAAGTGGTTGTCAGGAACGCCGTGAACCCGACCTCGGTCATTTCACCGCAAGCCATTTCAAAGTCACGGTGCTGAATTTGGCCCTTGCCACCGACGTGGCCGTTAACGGCAACGTTATACGGAGGGTCGGTGATTACCAGGGCTGCCTTGGCGCCCTCGAGCAATGTGAGGTAGGCGCCAGCGTCCAGCGCACTACCACAAAGGAGCCGGTGACTCCCCAACCGCCAGAGGTCACCGGCGCGGGAAACGGCAGACCCGACGTCGGGGATAAGGTCGTCGCCGAGGCGGTCGGATTTCGCTTCCGCAGCCGCGTCCAGAACGACGTCGACGTCCGGCACCTCAAACCCGGTCAGAACAACCTCGAAACCGTCGTCCAGCAATCCCTGCAATTCGACGGCGAGGATTTCCTTGTCCCAGCCGGCCTTCTCGGCCAGCCGGTTGTCGGCCAGGATATAGGCCCGCTTCTGCGCGGGGCTTAAGTGGCTGAGCTGCAGTGTCGGCACCTGGAGAAGGTCCAGCAGCTTGGCGGCGGCGACCCGGCCGTGGCCGGCGATAATCTGGTCGTGTTCGTCAATCAGGACCGGGTTTGTGAAACCGAATTCCCTGATTGCAGCGGCGATTTGCTTGACCTGCTTGCGCGAGTGGGTTCGAGCGTTGCGCGGGTACGGCTTTAGCTCCGTCACGGCGCGATAGGTGATGGCCAATATCATGGCACCCTCCTGTCCAATAGGCTTGAAAGGAAGTCGCAGGGGAGGGCTCAGGAACCAGGAATGGTCGGAGCGTGGACCGGCGACGCGATCGAGGGCTTTGCCATGCAAGTCCTTCGAGCCCATTGGGCGTCACGCCCGCATTGTACGCGCTACCTTGCAGGATTGCCGGCCAGGCCGGCTCGGGGGCCACCCCCGCGAAACATCACGTTACCGCGGGCCTGGCCTTTCCTTGCACCTCACGCGAGGCACTTCGTCCCGTATCAGCAGTCAGAATACGAAGTAAACCCCCGCAGCTGGCCTGGTTGGAACGCCGCACGATCAAGCCATGCGCCTGGAATCGGCGGTATCGGCACTTCCCTGATCTCTGGCAAAAGTTCGCTGATCCGGAACGACGAGTCCCTGATCTCCCGCAAAAATTCCCTGTTCACCAACGTAGGGAATTCGCCGCTAAGTCTTTGATCGTTCGAACCGAAGTCAGGGCCAGATTGGCGGAACAGGCAATTTTTGGCGAAAATTCCCTGTAAAACGGCCCTTATCAGGGAATTGGTGGTCGAGACCGGTTCGTATCTGACTGCGCACACCACCACGCTACGCCCTTCGGGCTAGGCGTGGGGCAGCCGCGCCGAGACCGCAGGACGAAGCGTGTTCGGCGTACCAAAATATCGAAAACAACCCCATGCAAAGTAGCATGATAGTCACCGGCATCGATGCAGGAGCGATCCCGCGAAAACTTTTTGACACGTCGGGCAAATCAAGGGCACTATTCGATCATCGCGCAACTTGTAAAACGCCCATGGCCCTGCCCGACAATGGGCTCTTCGGCGCGATTGCAGGCAAAAAACCTTACCCACAATTGAAGTTGCCACCGGCTCGCCGCAAGCGACGGCTCAACACAGCTTCGAAACCTTCTTCCACCAGTTGCTAGCGGACCCGGTAAACCATCGATGCACTGGTCTCCAGCGCCTTGATGATCCGGTTGTCGCTCCAGCCGTCACCGGCTTCCGACACATCGGCCTTCAACAATATCCGAGCCTTCAGCAGCCGCTGGGCCGCACTCTTGCCTTTTCGTATCAGCGCTTCGAGTTGCTCGCGTTCCTCAACGCTCAGCCGCACAACATACTTTTTTACCGAAATCTCCTTCGCAGCCATGATTGCCTCCGCCGCCTGCCATGCGACCAAAGCGAATCACAAAATCCGCATCCTTGCAAACTGATTGAAGCGACCGACTAGGGATATCTCTAAGTATGAAAACGAAACGGCAACAGGACCGAACGTGGTTACTCACAACTGCGAGAGCTGTTGCCGAACAACTGAAGGCGCAGAGCAAAGGAACGCGACTTCAGATCCGCACCTGCCTCACTGAGAAACAGATCGATGGCCTGAAGGATCAGCCGGACGATTTCGTAGCCATGTCGGCCTGCTTTACGTGCGCAGGCTTTATCGCCACTCTTCAATCCCGTATTCCCCCGCCTGGCTAAGGCCGAGGTGCGCCCAAAATAGGTTTTCGCGCGTCAGCTCCGGGCTTTGGTACCGCTTCAGCCGGCTGCGGGCCGGAACACAAGCAAGCCGCTCTCTGTAGCGCATGTGAAGAACAGGCGTGTATTGCAGAAGCGCTCACGTCCTAACGATCCGGAGACGGGCCGGCGAAATCAAAGAGGGCCGCTTACCCGGCGCACCCATCCGAATGGCGAACCCTTGCTCTACGAGATATGCGGCCTCCTCAAGAGAGCGCACGAAGGTTGAATTCCGAACGTGGTGACGATCATCAGGGATTCGTCTATCGACCAACTCGTATCCCCGTTCCGTTTCGATGGGCTTTTCGTCGAGACCATCACGCGGACTAACACGTTCGATTCTAACCGGCATTTTTGCTTTACATTCGGCGAAAATGATCGCTTGCATATACAGCGGCGACGCAGCTTCTGCAAATGAAAGCGAAGCGTTCAGTCTAGGTTCCGCTTAGCGCTACTCTAAATCATCCGCCGGCACCGGCCCAAGGGGCCGAGAATGGTTCAACACTCTCAAAGAGTAAACGGTCGCGAGCGACGGTCACGAGTAGCCCGCCGTTCATAGCAACGCCAGTTGGAAGCAACCATCGTCGGGTTGGATAAATCAATGATCCGACAAAGTGGCCGACGCAACTCATACTCCATTCGAGGCCGAATTCGGTGTGACGAACCAAAGCGGTGGTTCGATTAGGACGCGTCACTTGATCTTGGAGGCGCTGAAACGCATTCTCTACAGGGCTATTTTCACCAATCGTAAATTGATCGAGATAATAGAGCGACGTGCCAGGGTTGTCGCGAGTGCCGATCTTCCACCGTAGCGAACCTATCGGCTCCGTCGAGAGAAAGGACTCGCCGAATAGCTTCCATCCCATGCCTAACAGCGTCTTGGCGAGAAATTTTGATCGCACTTCGCTGTCTGTGTTCATTGTGAAAACGAAACCTGTGTCGTTAAACGCCGTCGGCGGAAGATACTTTCCCGTCCGCGTATCATACACAATGGCCGATTGGTTTCCGCCCGGAACCTCAATGTTGTAACGCGGTTGAACATTTCCCATTAGTTCGCCGCTTTTCCAAGCGGTTGTTCTCTTCAGGAGCGCCTTCGGCTTTTGGCCACTGTTTCCTCGCGCATCCGCGTCACGACGGCCGAACATGATTAGCGTATCATTCGCGAGCTTCCCATCTATCTCATGGCCAAGGCGCGAATTGATGGCCTTGCTGCATCGAATGACTGTCGCTCGCGAACCGCCGAGCGAACGGGGGATTACATGTTCGGCGCTCATCGCGCTTTCGGGCAGATAGCGGTCCGAATAGATGCAGTAGTTTCGCCATTCAGGGCCGAGGCGTTTCGGATTGAAGTGGTCTAAGTTCATTCAGCTACACGCGCATCATTTTCGAAAACTCGTCATGGCAACTGTTGGACTCCCAAGTCGGGGCGTGGGTTGTCATTTGAAAAGCAACGTCGCGACCTGCTCCCAAGGCAAGTGCGATCGAACGATTTTAGCTTCGGTCTGTTTTCGACCTTTGCCATGACGCTTCATTGCGGTGATGGCGGCCCTGATTCGCGCAGGGTCCTCGCCCGCCGCCTCACTAAGCCACACAATCATACCTCCGTTGGCGAGACGCTGGTATACGGCGCGCGCATCTACGCTCCAGTCGGACCGTCCATAGTAGCCCGGTCCGTCATATTCTTTTAGCCATCTGATCCAGTGATCTTGGTGAGTTTCATAGCCCTCCTTAGAAAGTTTATCCGACTGAGGCGCAGTTGCCGGAAGCCGTCGCACCGCTCGCAGCAGTTCTTTGATGGAATAAGGGCGCATCAAACTGTTCGTCGTTGCAGAATTGAACAACGACTCTTCGATCCTCGACCAAGGAACGATCCTTCGAATAGCAGCACACTTGCCCTGAAGTTTGCGAGATGCCCCGAGTGCCGATTTCTTTGCCTGAATCATTAGCGACGTCGTGACGCCACTCGCCTCCCCCAGCCAAAGGACCATGGGCGGACAGACAACATGGTTGTAAGCAAACTCCGCCGAGCGGATCACCGAGGTTTTGCGTCCGTAAGCTCCCGGCCCATCATATTCCGAGAGCCAACCTAGCCAATGCTCTTTCTGTGATCTGTACCAGACCCCTTCAGCGCTCCACGTTCCTTGTTTAGTCAACGCTCTCTCGAAGTTGAACGTAATAGGTAGGGTGGCCTCAAATCTCCTAATTTTTCGGCGAAGTGCCTGCGGCGTCATCGTACCGACTCACGGTGATTTGGCTATGATTTTTTGTCTGATAGCAGGTGCTCAACTCATACAAAAAGGGGGACCATTTTCTTGTTCGCCATTGCGTCTGCGTCGCGCGAATGCCAACGGTTACGCATCTGGAAAGGACAGCATCGACTCGGCGGAGCGTCTCCTGGCATCGGAAGTGCGAGCAGCTTTCGCGTTCGACGACGATAGCAGCCGGACCTGCGGCACCACCGCTCATTTTGGCAATCAACTGTGTTTGGTGTGGCTGTCTATCAAACTCGATAGGCTAACTCGATAACTTTTCGCCAATATGTTTACAGTTCTCGCTCTGATTTGCTCCGGTAAATCATGCTTGCGCGGCCAGGCTTGTCGCGTCCAAGCTTGCTTAGCCGTTCAATGAATTTCCCCTTTTTCTCATGCCGTGCGCGGATCGAGCCGAGGCGACGCTCAAAATCATTTTGGTTCCCCTCTTCTATAGCCAAAGCCTGAAGATCGAAAAGCAGAGTCATGGCGTTATCATAGCCAGTCGAGTTGCGACGTTCGATTTCTTGCTCGATCTCGTGCCATACGCTGCTTGCGCCGCGTTGCTTTAGAATCTTGAGCCGCGCGCGGCGCGCTTTTTCCACTCCCGCCGCTTGGCGACGCAGTTCCGCCTCGCGACGCTTGGCGTCGGCCCGTTCTCGTGCCTCCGCGATTTCCTTCGCCCGCATTCGCAACATACCGGCCGTACGGCGGACGGCTGACGCCGGGCGCTTCTTGCGAATTCTGTTTCTCAGCTCGACGGCTACGTGGCTGTCGCCATCGACGACGCGCAGCAGCAAGTCGGCCTTTTCGCGCTCGGGAATGGCCGCTATTGCCTTGCGCAGCGCATCTTTGGAAGTTGCCGAGTCGTCTCCACCCAACTCGGAAGCCGCCTCTACGAGATCGAGATCGATCCCGAAAAACTCGGCAAAGCCCTCGAGTGCGCCAGTCAACGGAGCTATGCCCGGCAGTGGCTCAAGCTCGTCTTCGGGGACGAACTCATCCTGAACCGCGGCCAGCCACAAAAGATAGAACATTCTGAAATCGCCTGAAAGAACATCGGCGCGCAATGGCGAAAGCGCGGCCAGTTGACCGGAACCGTCATGCCAGTCGTCACAAACCTCGACCTCATCACGGCAAATGTCGACGATCAAGTTGTCGCCGGAAGTCCACACTTTGACCCAATCGATCTCGCGAAGAAAAGGCTCGATGTCCGTACGGTTCACAAAGCGCTTTGGCACCCGCAGCATAAGGCGCCGCGTGCTCCAATTCGCCAGATAGAGGTGGAGATCGAACCAGCGCTCCATGAACTTGCGCGGGTCGCCCTTGAGATCACCCCATTCGTAGTGGTTGATGAAGCTCGTCGCGGTGATCCGCGCCCGTGAAGAAATCGATCGCAGCGCCTCCTGCGCAGCTTGGTCGAGAGGTCGATCGATCGCCTGAAATTCGTAATACTGATATTCGCTCATGCGTGAGGTCGGTTCCTACGGTTGGAAAGCTGTAGGTGGCGCGAAGGCGGAGCCGACGCATCGCCATCACAGGCACCGCTGCTCCCCGCTTCTATGGCGAACTGCGATCTCAAACCAGCTCGAGCCGCAATGACCGCCCGACCATGCGCGCGGCGCGCTGAAGCGTGGTCAGCGTGACATTGCCGTCCTTTGGGTCGAGCAGGCGTCCAATCTGGCTGCGCGAGGTCTTCATGCGCTGTGCCAGGTTGTTGCGCGAGATGTTCTTCTCCTTCATCGCCTGCTCGATCTGCCACGCGAGGATTTCCTTGACCGCGATGGCCTCGAATTCGTCACGCTTGCCTTCCTCGCCGAGGAAATCATCGAGCGTGGTGAGCTTGGCGGTGGAACGGATTACTTTCTTCTTCCTTGCCATGCTGGTCTCCTTCATTTTTCAAATTCACGGTTTCTGCGACGCGCAAGGGCCAGGTCGTCCGGCGGGGTCTTCTGGGTCTTCTTGATGAACCCGTGAAGGACCAGAAGGCGGTCCTGCTGCAAGCTGAACAGGACGCGGGCAATCCGGTTGCTCGGCCGCTACCCGACATCTTGCCCCATATAATGTTCATGTACCATATAATGTGCAACGCCTGCAATAGCAATAGCAATCCACCTCAAGCTTCATGCTCATTGCGGAGCCTCGCGATTGCCCGGCGTGGTTGTCAATGACGGGATTCCGGCGGGCCAAAAGTGCCAGGTCCATCGAGTCGGGGTACAAAGGGACAGCGACACACAATCGTTTCGAGCCATGCGCTTCAGCGGAGAGACGCTAGCCATTGGCTTTTCAGATGGCGCGTGGGCTCTTCGAGCAACAACAGAAACCGTTTGGCGGTGGCGAAGTTCGCGAGTTGAGCAATCCCGCTTTCGGCAACCGCACCGGCGTCGCCCCAGAAACAACCTCGCCAAAACGCGACGAACGCAAGAAGCCGTTCGATATTCTGCCGCTCATAACGGGTCTGGTTGCAGGTTCGAGTCCAGGCAGGCCCACCAGTGAAATTAGCAATCCCCGAATTTCAGATATTGCAGTTAGGTTCCGCACCTTCTATATTGGTCTTAGAAAGGACCTCGCTATGACCACCCATATGCTGCAATTCGTCGAGCTCTCGAACCAGGAGCGCAAGGCAGCCAAGGCCTTCGACAAGCTCGGTAAGGGCGATCATGTCGAGGTCAAGGTCCGCCGCAAGTCGGGCCAGGACCAAGTTGTCAAGCTGCCCCCGACGGCTGCGGTCCTGCTCGAGATTGCGCTCGGCCATCTCCTCCTAGGGGAGCGTGTCGCGATCCTCGCCGAGGATCAGGAGCTCAGTCCGAACGACGCGGCAGATATCCTGGGAATCTCCCGGCCGCTGGTCGTGCATCGCATTGACGGAGGCGACCTCCCGTTCCGATATGTTGGCAAGCATCGCCGCACGAAGCTTAAGGACGTGTTGGCGCTGAAAGCGAGGACTGACGCGCAACGATCGGCAATGGAATCGCTCGCCGACGACGCTGAGGACCTTAGGCGGCGCTATGGCGTTTGAGCCATCGATTGCCGTCTTCGACTCCTGCATCCTCTATCCGTTTCACCTGAGAAACATCATGGTTCAAGCCGCGGTCGATCAGTTGGTCGAAGCGCGCTGGACGGAGGAGATCCATGATGAATGGATACGGAACCTAGTGGTCCAAGTGCCGGCCATTCCGATGGAGCGCCTCCAGGTCACCCGTCAGTTGATGGACAGTGCACTACCGACCGCCGCGATCCGCGGCTACGAGAGGCACATTCCGAGGGTAACCCTCCCAGATCCAGATGATCGTCATGTCGTCGCAGCCGGAATCGCCGCCAACGCATCGCACGTTCTCACGTGGAACTTGCGTCACTTTCCAGCAAACGAGCTGAAGAAGTTCGGCCTTCGAAGGATGACCCCAGACGCTTTTCTCTCTGGCCTCTTCGACAAAATCCCGGACTTGGTGATCAGCTCTCTCGCAAATGCTCGGCGGAATCTGAGCAAGACCCGGGTTTCAGCATCAGATTTCATAGAAATTCTTGAGCGTCAAAAACTCGCCAAAATTGCGAAGCGGATAGAGAAGTACGTATCCGATCTGTAGGCAGGGAAGCGCCATTGGCTTGACCATCAAGCCGGTCTGTTCTTAACAGCGACGAATCGTCCAAGAAGAGCATCCGCGACAACCACCGCACCAGTTTCACGCCAGAAACGAATGCAACGAACGCGATCGTAATCAAACGAAAACGCCGCAAAATTGACGAACCCGATCGATATTCTGCCGCTCATAAACGGTCTGGTTCCTGGTTCGAGTCCAGGCAGGCCCACCAATGGTTTCAGTAGTGGGTTATCAGGGTGCTATTTCGCCGCAGCGAGATAACCGCACCGGAAACGCCTTTCTTCGTCGCACAATACCTGAGCGGGCGACTATTCATCGGACGATATGCTTCTGCGCTGGCGGTCGGTTAGACAGGTGCGGCTCGAAGTATCGGATAGTGTCTGGCGGATGGACGCCCACGTGCGTGCTTTGGCCGCAATGGCAGTAGTGCGCTTAAGGGCTATGTTGTGGTTGCCATGATCCATATCCTCGACATCGATCCGCGTATCGCGCGGCATTGTTTGCACGCCGGACGCCTGCAGACAGGCGTTTAGCCGGACGGTCGTTGGCGCCGTCCGGATTCCTTAGTCCTTCATCAAACAGCTTTGGCGTGTGGCTTCCTGTGTGGAGCCCGAAAGAGGAGGCATGCTGTGCCCAATGTATTTCTTCCGAGCGTCACCATTCCGGCATCCGATTTTCCCCGCCTGAAACAGCTGGCGCGGGCAGCCGCAGAGCGAGACAACGACACCGACGCGCTCTTTCTGATGAGTGAAATCAAGCGCGCCGAAGTCGTCCCGGACCGCGCGGTCCGATTGAATTCCATCGTCACCATGGGATCATGGGTGACGTTCTGGACCAATTGGGGATTCCCGCGCGAGACGAGGCAATTGGTATATCCCGACGATTACACCTCGGACCAAACCCAGATCCCGGTGTTGTCGCCATTGGGTGCCGCGCTGGTCGGCCTGAAGGTCGGAAGCGAAATCCCCTTCTTCGCCGCAGGGTGCACCCACGTCGTCAGGATCGATAGCGTCAGTCGAAGAAAACCGGATGAGGTCGTCGCGCTCCTTCTTCGCGGGCCGACAATCAAGGTCGGACTGGTCTTCGATGACGAGGATCCAGAACCAACAGCCGCTTGGAAGCAAAGGAGAGAGCAATGAGAAACAGCAAACACAATAGCCAGCCACCTGAACCCGTGTTGCCTCCGATCGCAATCGCCACTGAGGAAGCACGCCGTCTCAACAGGCTGGCCAATTCCAGCATGGCGCTGTTCCCGCGAGTGGCACATTTCCTCGCGCGGGAGACGGAACGTGCAAAAGTGGTCACCGACGATCGCGATCTGGACGGCATAGTCCGGATGGGTTCTCAGGTGCGTTATTGCGATGATGAAACCGGCTACATTCGGGATGTGGTGCTGGTATATCCGCACGAGGCCGATATTTCACTGAAACGCATCTCCGTTCTTACGCCGGTCGGAGCCGCACTTATTGGCTTGTCGGTTGGCTAGGCCATTGAATTCCGGACGCCGGGCCCTCGAAAGCGCTCACTCAGGATTCTGGGCGTGTCGAATTGAAGATAGGGAGTGTTGATGTGCGCGACGTATCGATGAGAGAGGCTGCCCTCGGCGTGATTTACTCGACCATAGCCATAGTCGTCTTTTTGGGTGGCTTGGCTTACGTTACCAGTATCCTTTGATGCTGATGGCAAAGGCGGCTCCCTCGCGGTAGATCGAGAGGGAGCCGCGCTGGCCTTCCAACAGACCGAAGAAAAGAAGGATGTCATGCCGCGTGATTTTACGTTTGGAGAGGCGG
>JBDTKD010000436.1:0-7481 GCA_039935515.1 Bradyrhizobium sp. | reverse complement strand
CCTGCCGAGCGAATACGAGAGCGGCCTGGCTGAAGCTAACGGCAGTCTCGAAGTTCCTACGCTAGATTTGGACGACACTTGGATGATTATGTACACTTCGGGGACCTCGGGACGTCCGAAGGGCGCGTTAATTACCTATCGAATGTGCGTTTTCAATGCCCTGCATTGTGGCATGATGGTCGGCCTGACGGCTCGGTCAAAAAATTTGGTGGTTCTTCCCACCTTTCATACAGGCGGGCTCAACATCTACGCTAACCCGACTTTTCACACAGCGCGCGAAGACTTGAATTTCGCGTTTCATGCGTACTATGGTGGTGCTGGCCCAGCGAACCGAAAATGAAATCTTGATGGCGCTCAAAAATATCATTGGAATTGACCATGCTGTCGTGGTCGTCAAGAATCTGGACAAAGCCGCAGAGAACTGGAAGGGTTTGGGATTCACGGTCTCGCCGCGAGGTACTCACAGCGCCAAGATGGGAACTGGCAATTACACCATCATGCTTGGCTCGGACTATGTGGAGTTGCTCGGCGTCCTCGCAGAGACCGATCAAAATGCTTCGGTGAGACAGTTTCTCGCTAGGCGCGGCGAAGGCGTCGAGCGCGTCGCATTTACCGCGATCGACGCCGCGGCCGGCGTAGAAGAGATTCGCTTGCTTGGCTACACGCCGGTTGGTCCGATCGATTTTGAACGCCCCGTTACATTACCCAACGGTGATCCAAGCAAGGCGAAATTTAGTGTGTTTCAATGGCCGCTTGACGAAGCTCCTGGCGGTATTCGCATTTTCGCATGTCAACACAAGACACCGGACACGGTTTGGATTGCAGACCTGCAGAAACACGCTAATACGGCGAGGCGTCTCAAGCAGGTGATTATCCTCTCGTCAGAGCCCGAGAAAGACGCAAAACAATTGGCGCGGATGATAGATCGCGAGATTTACGTTGGTCAGGGCGGTGCTTCCTTCGTGCCATCGGGTTCGAACCGTGCTGATTTCGTATTTCTCACGCGCGAATTGCTCGGCAGGCAGTTTCCCGGTTTTTCGATGGTAGGTTTGCCCGAACCGGGTGCAGCCGCGTTGGTGTTTGTTGCCGACGACCTAGCTTCCGCAGAGTATGCAGTGGGGGCTGAAGGTCTTCGAATCGAAGCTGGAGTTATCGTCCCTCCCACCGCTGCCAACGGCGTGTTGCTCGCCTTTGTTACCGCCTGACCAAGGATGGCATCGGCTTGTTTTGGGGAAACCCATCCGCTCGATCGGTCGAGCCCATGTCTCTAAGAGAGCTTCGTGTCCTTCCAAGGTTAGGTCCCGCTTCGCCGGCCCAATTGGCGGCCGTTCATTAGGCGAAATTGGTAAGGCGTTTCAGTTCTGACAAACTGCTCTACCGAGCTGTAAGAAAAGCAATCTCATAGCTTGGCCCTCCGTAGAAGTTTTTAAGCTCTGGATCCGCAACGCCATGTCGTCCTGACCGAACTCGCTAAAGTGCGCCGCCCACACCTCGAAGGCGTCGAAGCTGTACCTACGACAACGACAATCGTTCGCATTTATAGGGCCAACCTTCGGTGTCGTCGTGGTATCCGGAACGTCTCGTCACTACACTGAAAGGTCGGTCGGTATCTGGTTTCATCAGACAACGCTGCGGCGTGGGCATACCCAGCTCCACGATCATGCGACACCGCCGAGATAAAGCCGCTTGACCATGTCGTTGCCTCTCAGCTCTTCAATCGAGCTGGCCGCGACGAGGATCTCGCCATGGACGATGATATAACCGCGATCGGCGATGCGGATCGCCTGGTTGAAGTTTTGCTCCGCCATCAGCACCGTCAGGCCGAAACGCCGATTGAGCTCGCCGATCTTGGCGATGGTCTGCGTGACCAGCAGCGGCGACAGCCCTACGGACGGCTCGTCGATCAGCAGCAGCTGGGGCGATGACATCAGTGCGCGCGCGATGGCGAGCATCTGCTGCTGGCCGCCCGACATGGTGCCGGCAAGCTGGTTCTGCCGCTCCTTGAGAGCCGGAAACGTATCGAAGGCGAGCGCCAGGTTGCGATCGATGTCGCGACGGGCGGCTTTGCGGAAGGCGCCGAGCGTCAGGTTTTCCAGCACGGTCAGCCTGGAAAACAGCCGCCGTCCCTCCGGCACCAGCGCCACGCCGAGATCGACGATGGCCTCGGGCGACAATTTCGTCAGGTCGTGGGCGTTGCCGTCGATCGTCAGCGACACGCCACCGCGCCGCGGGCGAACCAGACCCGCAACACATTTCATTAGCGTGCTCTTGCCGTTGCCGTTGGTGCCGAGCAGCGCGACGGTCTCGCCAGCCTCGACATGGATCGAGATGCCCCGCAGCGCCTTCACGGCGCCGTAACCCGCATCGACGTCATTGATGACGAGGCTAAGTGCCAAGGTAGGCCTCCTGCACCCGCTGGTTGGCCATGACTTCGGCCGGCGCGCCGATTGCGATGATCTTACCGGCATCAAGGCACATCACGCGCTGCGAAAAGCGCATCACTGCCTGCATGATGTGCTCGATCATGATGATGGTGATGTCCTGATCTGCAAGCGCCAGCAGCAGATCAAGCACCTCGTCGACTTCGGAGGTGGAAAGGCCGGCCATCGCCTCATCGGAAATCAGCAGCTTCGGGTGCGTCGCCATGGCGCGGGCGAGCTCCATCTTGCGCAATTCCACCTGGCTGAGCTTCGTGGTCGATACGTCGGCTTTGGCGGCAAGACCGGTTCGCGTCAGGACAGACATCACCGTCTCGCGCCGTTCTGCCTCCGGAACGAAGCCGCCTGCGACGGTCGCAAAATCGAGCGCCACCATCAGGTTTTCGACGATCGTCATGCTCTTGAACGGCCGCGGGATCTGGAAACTGCGCGCGATGCCGCGGCGGGTTCGCATGTGCGGCGGCAACCGGGTGATATCCTCGCCACGGAACACCACGGTGCCGGCCTCGGTGCGAAACGCGCCGGAAATGCAGTTGATCAGGGTCGTCTTTCCCGAGCCGTTCGGACCGATCAGGCCGAAGCGCTCTCCCGGCCGAATATCGACGCTGACATTATCCAGGGCAGTGAAGCCGCCGAAGCGTTTGGTCAATGCGGCGATCTGCAGCAAAGGCAACTCGGATGCGGGCGATATCATGCTTCGCCCTCCGCGCGACCGCGGCTGGCCCGGCGGATGAGGCCGAGGATGCCCTCAGGCGCCGCTACCACGAACAACACCAGCATCACGCCCAGCACGAGCACGTTCACTTCCGACGAGATGGTGACGGCCAGGACTTGCTGCGTCACGCCCAGCAGGATTGCGCCTAACACCGGGCCCATCCAATGCGCGGTCCCGCCGATCAGCGCCATCGCCAGCACCGTGACGGAATAGTTGAGATTGAAGACCGACGATGGATCCGCGTACTGCACGTACATGGCGGCGGGCGCGCCGGCCGCGCACATCAGCGCGCCGGAGATGACACACGCCAGAAGCTTCAGCCGCAAGGTCGGCACGCCGGTGCATTCCGCGGCAAGCTCGTCGTCCCTGAGCGCCTGCAGGCCGCGGCCGATCCACGACTTTTGAATATAGCGCGCGATCGTAACCGCCAGCACCACGAGCAGAGCCTGAACGAAAAACAGCATCTGCACATAGTCATTGAATAGTTCCATCACCGGCGGTCGCTCGATCTGGATACCGGCCGCGCCGCCGACATATCGCCAGTTCGTCACCGACGTCTCAATGACAATCGAAATTGCAATCGTCGCGATCGAGAAGTAGATGCCCTGCATGCGCAAGGTCAGCAGGCCCACCGCGAAGCCGAGCAATGCGCCGACGATGGTGGCGGCGGCGATCTGCACGACCAGCGGCGCGCCCGTCGCCTTGACCAGGAACACGGCCGTGTAGACGCCAACGCCGAAAAAGGCGCTGGTGCCGAAATTCACGTAACCGGCATAGCCGCCGAGGATGCTCCATGCCACGGCGAGCACGATGAACTGCAGAATCACGTAGCCGGCAAAGAAGGGATATTGGTTGCGGACGACCTGCGTCATCGCGAAGACGGCGACGAGAAACAGCGCCGCCCCGACCCAGAAAGCAATGCCGTTGCGTCTCATGATCGCCTGCCGAGCAAGCCCTGCGGTCGGATCGCAAGCACGCCGAGCAGCATCGCGAACGAGATGGCCGGCGCCCAGGAGGCGCCGAGCGTGCTCAGGACGATCGATTCAGCGACGCCGAGGATGATGGCGGCGATCAGCGTGCCCGTCATGCTGCCGAGCCCCCCCATGACCACGACGCAGACTGTCCGCCCGATATAGGCGCGGTCGAGTGTCGGCTCGATGGGGGCGACGATAATGAGCAGGGCGCCCGCGATCCCGAGTACTGCCGTTGCAATGCCGAACGCCCATTGCTTGATCTTGACCGGGTTGGCGCCCATCAGTTGCAGCGCCTCCTGGTCTTGCGCGACCGCGCGGAGCGCGCGCCCCATGAAGGTTCGTGACAGATACAGCGCCAAAAAGACCGTCAGCGCGGAGGCAACCGCGAACGCGATAATCAACCGGACCGGAATCCGCATGTTGCCGATCTGCCAGGCCTTGCCGATATAGGACGCGGTGACCGAGCGCTGATCCACGCCGAATTGCAGAATGATCAGCACCTCGACGATGAATGCGATGCCGAACAGGAACGCTATGCCGCGTACGCCGGCATCGTTGCCGCGTTTTTCGAATGTCTCATAATACAGCCGGTAGACGGCAACGCCGAACAGGAACAGCAGCGGCGTGATCAATAATCCTGCCAGCAGCGGATCGATATCATAGCGATCGTTGAGGAAAAACACGCCATAAGACGCAAGTATCAGAAAGGCCGGGTGCGCCACCTGGGGAACGCCGAGCAGGCCGAACGAGACCGACAAGCCAAGGCTGACGGCCGCATAGAAGCAGCCGAGCAGCACACCGATCACCACCGCATTGAGCAGCAGGTCCATTGATATCACTTGAAGGTCTCCCCTGACCCGCTCTCCAGCCGCCGCCTCCCGGACGTCGCGCACGCCAAGTTACCCCATCGCTGGGCTCGGGGGCGCATTGCCCCCGATCCCATCAGCCGGACCGTGTCCAGAGAAACAAGCGAGATTTACTTCCGCGCCGCCTCGAACGGACTGATCAGATCGCCCGATTTGAGCTTGGCCGGGGACAGGATCACCTGCTTGCCCGGCTTGCGGAACTGCTCGACGTTCTTGTCGACGACTCCACGGAACTGGGCCATCAGCGTGCCGGTTTCCTTCCACTCGCCGTCATCGGCAAATACGATCGGGCCGACGATGGTCTTGACCTCGTTGGCGTGGAGATATTTGGCGATGCCCTTCTGGTCCAGCGACTTCGTCGCGTTGACGGCCTGCTCCACGAGTTGACCCGAAGCGTAGCCGTACGGCGCGAGATAGTAGCCGAGCGGATCGACCTTGGCGGCTATCGCCTCTTTGGTGTATTTGTCGAAGAACTCCTTGGTGCCGTCGAAATACATGCTCTGTTCCGGCAGCCATGTGTTGTAGTTGACGACGCCGTTGAGCAGCGAGCCCAAATTCGTCATCACGGCTGCGAATTGCAGACCGACCATGCCGCCGCCGAAAATCTTGACGCTGTCGGCAACTCCGATTTCATTCACGGCGCGCAGAATTCCGGCAGAATCGGGCGGGTAGGACGCGACATAGACGATGTCGGGCTTCGCCGCGTTGAGCGCACGGATGATGCCGGAGAATTCCACCGTGTTCGGCGGATAGGACTGGTCGAAGACAATCGACAGGTTTCGCCTTTTTGCGACATCCCGCGCGGTCAGCGCCAGGTTCTGAGCGAATTCCTGGTCCGCCGAGAGCATGGCCATGCTCTTGCCACCGGCCTTCTGGGCCAGGTCGAGAAACGCTGCCGCCCAGCTGTCGGCCGGTCCCCACGGCGCATTGTTGAACCACATGTCGTGGTGAACCTTGCGGTTCACCTGGAACGAAAAGTTCCCCATCAGCAACAGGCCGCGCTGCTTGACGAGCGGCATGATCGGCGCCGTCGGCACCGTCCCGTAGGGCGCGAACAGGAGATCGACTTTGTCGACATCCAGCAACTTGGAATAGATCGCCGGCGTCTCGGCAGCGCTCGATTTGTCGTCATAGACCACGAGTTCGACCTTGCGGCCGAGCAGGCCGCCCTTGGCGTTGATATCGTCACGCCAGATCTCGATGCCGAGCAGCGAAGCCTTGCCACCACCTGCGAGACCGCCGGTTTGCGGCATGGACATGCCGATTCTGATCGGCGGCTGGTCAGCGAGTGCACCTGATGTCCGCCCTAGTACGGCGGCGGCGATCGTTCCACCGAGAAACGTCCTGCGTTTCATTGCTCCACCCAAATGTTCCGTTTTCATTGATTGACCGCTTTCGGATTGATTTACCCGATTGGTAAGGAAAGAAAAGAATCGTATAGCGTGAAGCCGTTGTCCCGGCCCTGCCGTTCCGAACGCCTGCCCCGCTTGATGGAGAGTTAGGACCAAAAAGAGCCGGTCCACAATAAGACTCTCGGGCAATCCCGGGCGGATTTTCGCCAAAACCGGCGTATCCATGATCCGCGCCATAGCGACCACAAGTGGGCACTGCCGACCCGCATTCGGGCAGACGATCTGCCAAGCCACGACTCACAGGTTCTAAAAATATTTGGGGAGACCGTCCCGATTGCCGCAGAGCAGAGCCGAACGAGCCCTGATTTTAACCAAAAATCACGCGCGTAACGCTGTGAGTACAAGTCAGGGGGCTTCCAGAAAGCCTTTTATTTTACAGCGCTATCCGCAGCTGTTTGATTCCGGCCAGGGTATTGAAGAGAGCTTCCTCGGTTGATGCGGGCAAGACTGGATAGCTTTTTGCCAATTCCTAATCGGTTACGAAATGCTATGTGCTTGCGAACGTCCGCTTCGCGCCAGGAGCCGCCGTTCGCACATCAGAGGTTATGGAAGAAGTCGGTCAATGGCCGAGTGCGGCTCGGATCGCTTCTATGTTCATCCGACGTCCTGGGGCTCGGCCGAGCCTTAGTTTTCGCTCGGTATCGAGCCCATCTTACGTTCATCGTATCTCGGCGAGGTCTCCGATGGCCATCGTTGCCCTCAAATGGTCGAGGAGATAGTGTCAGGGCGGTTCAAAGTATGGGGTGCTGCGCAGATACTTGGCGGCATCTGTAATCGTGAAGACAAAGCGCGGCTTTCGGTTTGACCCACTGCCAGCCACTTCCGGTCTACCCCGAGCAACGGACGTCATCAGACCGGCTCGGTTGGTCCGATTCGTGCCAACAACGGACTGATTTTACTTCATTTCAAATTCAACTCCGATGTTAGCTCAGATTGGCCGTAAATTCGATACCCGCCCTAGGCAGGGGGGCGTTATCCGCCGAGATGTTCTAGAAATCTCGAAGGCCCGAGCGATGCTGCGTAGCCCGTTCGTTAGTGCCCTTGCAGGAGCTTAGCCTCGATGTCGCCGTTTTTCA
>JBDTKD010000435.1:0-8999 GCA_039935515.1 Bradyrhizobium sp. | reverse complement strand
CGGCTGCGCCTTCATGTGCGGCTTTCCCTATATGCTCTCGAAACACCCGCCGCGGCCGGTCGCGGCGCCCGACCCGCTGCGCGGCCCGGTGCCCGGAAGGCCGGTCTATGCGACGCGTCTGGTCGTGAAGGCGGATTCTTCCTTCCGGTCGCTGCAAGACACCTTTGGCGGCCGGGTAGGCTTTACGGTCGAGGACTCCCATTCCGGCTACAACGCGTTGCGGCATCACCTGCTGCCATATCGGCAGGCAGCGGGTGGCAACCTTTATCGTGCGAGCATCGGACCGCTGACGACGCCGCGGCGCGTGATCGAGGCTGTTCTGGCCGGCGATATCGATGTCGGGCCGCTCGACAGCTATGTGCTGGATCTGATCCAGCGTCATGACCCGGCGTTCGCAGCGCAGATCAGGATCGTTGCAACGACGGATACCGCGCCGATTCCATTTCTGGTGGCGAGCCGCGAATGTTCCGACCAGGTGGTCGCATCATTGCAGACGGCGCTGATGGAATTCGGCGGTGTTGCGGCTTGCGGCGATCTCAGGGAACGGCTCTGCCTGCAAGGCTTCGCGCCGGTCGCGATCGGGGATTACGATATGATGCTGCGTTGGGACGCCGAAGCGCGCGCGGCGGGATATGCGCAGCCCGGCTGACGGCGCCATGGGTCCCGCTCGGTCGAATCGTGACCGCGCATCCCGGGGGCCTCGTGGTTCGAGGCGCGCGGCGTTGCCGCGCTCCTCACCATGAGGGTGCAGACCTCATCTTGAGGAGCACGCGTTTGCGTGCGTCTCGAAAGATGAAGCCACGGCCCTGGCGCGAATGATCCGCACGGCTTTTTTTCGTCATGGCCGGGCTTGTCCCGGCCATCTACGTCTTTCTGGTTTCGTTGCCGCAAAGACGTGGATGCCCGGGACAAGCCCGGCCATGACGGGCTTCGCGATTCTACTGGCTTCATTTCGAGGCAGAATCTCAGGCCAGGCCGGGCAGGTCGAGATGGTGTTGCCGGGCGCAGTCGATCGCGATGTCATAGCCGGCATCGGCATGACGCATCACGCCGCTGGCGGGGTCGTTCCATAATACGCGAGCGATCCGCGCCCCGGCCTCGGGCGTGCCGTCACAGACGATCACCATGCCGGCGTGCTGGGAAAAGCCCATGCCGACGCCGCCGCCATGATGCAGCGAGACCCAGGTGGCGCCGCTGGCGCAATTGAGCAGTGCGTTGAGCAGCGGCCAGTCGGAGACAGCGTCGGAGCCATCCCGCATCGCTTCGGTCTCGCGGTTGGGCGAGGCGACCGAGCCGGAGTCGAGATGATCCCGACCGATCACGATCGGCGCCCTCAATTCGCCCTTCGCTACCATTTCGTTGAACGCAAGGCCGAGGCGGTGACGCTCGCCGAGCCCAACCCAGCAGATCCGCGCCGGCAGACCCTGGAACGCAATGCGTTCGCGCGCCATGTCGAGCCAGTGATGCAGGGCCGCGTGATCCGGCAGCAGTTCCTTGACCTTGGCATCGGTGCGGTAAATATCTTCGGGATCGCCGGACAGCGCCGCCCAGCGAAACGGGCCGACGCCGCGGCAGAACAGCGGCCTGATATAGGCCGGCACGAAACCCGGGAAATCGAACGCGTCCGCGACGCCTTCCTCAAACGCCATCTGGCGGATGTTGTTGCCGTAATCGACCACCGGAATGCCCATGCGATGAAAAGCCAGCATGGCGCGGACGTGCTCCGCCATCGAGCGACGCGCCGCGCTGGCCACGCTTTTTGGATCGGTCTCGCGGCGGGCCTCCCAATCGCCGGTGGTCCAGCCTTTTGGCAGATAGCCATTGACGGGATCGTGTGCCGACGTCTGGTCGGTCACCACGTCCGGGCGCACGCCACGCCGCACCAGCTCCGGAAAAATTTCGGCGGCATTGCCGAGCAGGCCGACCGAGACCGGCTTACGGTCACGGCCCGCCTGCGCCATGATCGCCAGCGCTTCATCGAGGCTCGAGGCCTGGCGGTCGAGATAGCGTGTGCGCAACCGCATCTCGATGCGCGACGGCTGGCATTCGACGGCAAGACATGAGGCGCCGGCCATCACCGCTGCGAGCGGCTGCGCCCCGCCCATGCCGCCAAGCCCGGCGGTGAGAATCCACTTGCCCTTGAGATCGCCGCCAAAATGCTGGCGACCCAATTCAACAAAGGTCTCGTAGGTGCCCTGAACAATTCCCTGGCTGCCGATATAGATCCAGGACCCGGCGGTCATCTGGCCGTACATCATGAGACCCTTGCGATCGAGCTCGCTGAAGTGTTCCCAGTTGGCCCAATGCGGCACCAGATTGGAATTGGCGATCAGTACCCGCGGGGCGTCGGCATGGGTGCGAAATACGCCCACCGGTTTACCGGATTGCACGAGCAGCGTCTGATCGCCCTCCAGCCGCTTCAGGGTCGCGACAATGCGGTCGAAACTTTCCCAATCGCGCGCCGCGCGGCCGATGCCGCCATAGACCACGAGCTCGCTGGGCTTTTCCGCCACGTCGGGATCAAGGTTGTTCATCAGCATGCGCATCGGCGCTTCGGTGAGCCAGGATTTGGCAGATAGTTGGCTGCCATGCGGGGCACGGATCACGCGGGCATTGTCGATGCGGGTCATGTCTCAATTCCATGGCGGCGGGAGCGGGACGGCGGAGCAGGCTGGGAAGTACCCCGCCACACCCGGGCGTGAAGCGGATTGAATCCCATTCGGTAGACCAGTTCAGCCGGCCGCTCGATATCCCAGATCGCCAGATCGCAGAATTTGCCGGCGTCCAGGCTCCCGGTTTGCTCGAACAGCCCGAGCGCCCTCGCCGCTTCGCGTGTCACCGCGGCAATGCATTCGTCGACGGTGAGGCGGAACAAGGTGGCGGCCATGTTCATCGTCAGCAGCAGCGAGGTCAGCGGCGAGGTGCCCGGGTTGCTGTCGGTCGCCAATGCGATCGGCACGCCGTGGCGGCGCATCGCGTCGATCGGCGGCAATTGGTGTTCGCGGATGAAATAGAATGCGCCCGGCAGAACGACGGCGACGGTGCCGGACCGGGCCATCGCCGCCACCCCGTCTTCATCGGCATATTCGAGATGATCGGCCGAGAGCGCGCCGAACCGCGCCGCGAGCGCGGCGCCATGCAGGTTCGACAACTGATCGGCATGCAGGCGAACCGGAAGGCCGAGCGTCTGCGCCTTGGAAAATACCTGCGCAGTCTGTTCCGCCGAGAAGGCAATGCCCTCGCAGAACGCATCGACCGCGTCTGCAAGGCCAGCGGCGGCGATCGCCGGCAGCATCTCGTTGCAGACCGTATCGATATAGCCGGGCTTGTTTCCTGCCATCTCGGCGGGAACGGTGTGGGCGCCAAGAAATGTGGTGCGAACGGAGACCGGGCGCTCGCCGGCAAGACGGCGCGCGGCCTGCAGCTGGCGGCGCTCGGTATCGAGTTCGAGACCGTAACCGGACTTGATCTCGATGGTGGTGACGCCCTCCGCGATCAGGGCGTCGAGCCGCGGCAGCGCCGCCGCCACAAGCTCGTCGGTGCTGGCTTGCCGCGTTGCTTTCACCGTGGAAACGATGCCGCCACCGGCCCGGGCGATTTCTTCGTAACTCGCACCCGCCAGACGTTGCTCGAACTCATGCGCGCGATTGCCGCCGTAGACCAGATGGGTATGACAGTCGATCAGGCCCGGCGTGATCCAGCGGCCGGCGCAATCGGTCCGCTCCCTTGCA
Organism: Bradyrhizobium sp.; assembly: GCA_039935515.1. Classification (GTDB taxonomy): domain Bacteria; phylum Pseudomonadota; class Alphaproteobacteria; order Rhizobiales; family Xanthobacteraceae; genus Bradyrhizobium. The sequence continues at coordinate 5,268 of JBDTKD010000435.1, read as the reverse complement.
TCGAGGGCGGATGGCGCGTCCGCGGCAGCACCTGCATAGACGATGCGGCCGTCAGTGGCGGCGATCAGGCCATCATCGATCAGACCGAGGCCCTGGCGCGACGGCGAAAGCGTAGCAAGACGGCAGCGGTGCCAGATGTGATCGACGAGGGTCATGCGGGCGGCGGCCCATTTCCTGTACTGACGCTTGGCAAGTCCGTTTATTTGTCTATACATATTATGTTATGGCGTGCTGGAGCTGTCCAGAGTTTCGCGCGGTGGTCGGGAGAAGGCTGTGACCGGACTGTTCTTTGAGCAAGCTTTGCTGCCGCAAGGCTGGGCCCGCGAGGTCAGGATGGTGCTCGATCGGGGCCGGCTCGTCGGCGTCGAGGCTGGCGCTTCCGCGCAGCCCGGCGACGAGCGCCACCGCATCGGACTTCCCGGCATGCCCGATCTGCACAGCCACGCATTTCAGCGCGGCATGGCCGGGTTGACCGAAATCAGGGGTACCACCGCCGACAGTTTCTGGACATGGCGCGATCTCATGTACCGCTTTGTCGGCCGCATGACCGCCGATGATATCGAGGCGGTGGCAGCTCAGGCCTATGTCGAGATGCTGGAAGCGGGTTTCACCCGGGTGGGTGAATTTCACTATATCCATCACGACATGTCGGGCGCGCCCTATTCCAACATTGGCGAGCTGGCCGAGCGCATCGCGGCTGCGGCGCAGGCCTGCGGCATCGGCCTGACATTGCTGCCGGTCTTCTACGCCCATGCCGGCTTCGGTGATCGCGCTCCGGATCGGGGCCAGCAGCGTTTCATCAATGGCGTCGACAGCTTTTCGCGGTTGCTGGAGGCGAGCCGCCGCGCCGTGGCGGGGCAGCAAGGCGCGGTGGTCGGGCTCGCACCGCACTCGTTGCGGGCGGTAACGCCAGAAGAGCTGACGGCCATTTTGCAGCTCGATCGGGATGGTCCCGTTCATATCCATATTGCCGAACAGATCCGGGAAGTCGACGAATGCCTCGCATGGAGCGGCCAGCGGCCGCTGCAATGGTTGTTCGACCACGTCGCGGTCGATCGTCGCTGGTGCCTGATCCATGCGACCCACGCCACCGCCGACGAGCTCCGCCAAATGGCGGAAAGCGGGGCGGTGGCCGGATTGTGCCCGGTCACCGAGGCCAATCTCGGCGACGGAACCTTCAACGCCTCGGAATTCCGCGATCGTGGCGGCGTCTTCGGCATCGGCTCGGATTCCAATGTCCTGATTGGCGTCACCGACGAATTGCGGCAGCTCGAATATTCGCAGCGGCTGACGCATCGGGCTCGCAACGTCGTGGCGGGGACGTCAGCTTCTACCGGCCGCGTGCTGTTCGAAACGGCGCTCAAAGGCGGATCCCAAGCGCTCGGCGTGGCGACGCCGGGGCTGACCGAGGGTGCGTTCGTCGATATCGTCAGTCTTGACGCCGGGAACGTCGCGTTGGCTGGCCGCTCCGGGGATGCCATCCTCGACAGCTGGATTTTCGGCGCCGGCCGTTCCCTGGTTGATTGCGTCTGGGCGCGGGGCCGCAAGGTCGTGCGGAACGGCCGGCATCATGCCCGCGAGACGATCGCACTTCGTTTTCGTCAAAAGCTGGAAGGACTGCTGGCCGCATGAGCTTTGAACCGAAGCCGGGCGTGCAGGGCGCCGCCCTCTATCAGCGGATCCGCAACGACCTCGAGGCGAGGATCATGTCGGGCGCCTGGCCACCCGGGCATCGCGTGCCGTTCGAACACGAATTGATGGAGACCTATTCGTGCTCCCGCATGACGGTGAACAAGGTGCTGTCGGCGCTTGCCGATACGGGCCTGGTGGTGCGCCGGCGGCGAGCGGGAAGCTTCGTGGCGCGACCGCGGGTGCAATCCGCCATTCTGCAGATTCCGGATTTGAAGGCGGAAGTCGAAAAGCGCGGCGAACGGTATGGCTACCGTCTGCTCGAACTGCACAAGCGCGCCGCCTCCGTGCATGACAAAGCGCGCCTCGGTGTTGGCGGTCGCGCAACCGTATTGGCGCTGTGCTGCCGGCATGAAGCCGAAGGCCAGCCCTTCGCGATCGAGGATCGGCTGATCAACGTGCAGGCGGTGCCGGACGCTCTCAAACAGGACTTTTCGATCACGCCGCCGAACACCTGGCTGGTCGGCCACGTACCCTGGACCGAGGCCGAGCATCGCATCACCGCCGGCAACGCCGACAAGCGCGTCGCCTCCGATCTGGGGATTGACCCGGGCGCCGCTTGCCTGGTGGTCGAACGCCGGACCTGGCGCAACGGCGAGCCGATCACCGCGGTGCGGATCACCCATCCCGGACAGCTTTACAATCTGATAGCCCGGTTCACGCCGACCGGCTGACCCCGGGGCGGATTGTCCGACCAACCTATTTCTTGCCGGCGCGTTCGACAAAGCTGTTGGTCCACAGGTCGTTCTGTGACGCAGCCGCATCGAAATCCTTGCCGAAATTGGTGCCGACCTCCCGGGAAAACACCAATTGGTTCTGCAAGGCCTGCACGTCGAGCTTGCCGCCGCCGGCGACACCAGCGTTGAGTGCCTTGACCGCGGCGATAATCGCCGCCGGGTCGGCCTTGGCGAAGAACTGCTTCTGGATCGCCAGTGCGGCCGGCTCCGGATTCGCGACCAGCGCAGCGCTCGCCGCCTGCATCGCCCGCGCGGTCTTGACAATCAGTTCCGACGCCTTGTCGCCGATCGGCTTCTTGGCCACGAGTACCAAATAGGGCTGATTTGCCAGCAGCGGAAAATCGTCGCCGAGGGAAACCAGGATGGTGCCGGCTCCCGACTTGGCCGCGAGATAGCCTTCGGGCGGCGACAGCACGAACGCGTCGATGCGCTTGTTCTCGAGCGCCGCCTGGAGCGCGACCGGGCTGCCGACCTGCGCGATCTTGATATCCTGTTTCGGATCGAGGCCGCCTTTCGCCGCCAGCCAGCGCGCGGCGGTTTCCTGGGTGCCGCCGATGGCGGCGACGCCGATGGTCGCGCCTTTCAGGGCCGCGATGCGCTTTTGCAGCGGATCGCCGGGCTTGACGCCGGATTTCTCCAGCCACGATGGCGCGACCACCATCTCCAGCGTCACTTTCGACATCAGGTTGTAGACGATTTCAAACGGCTGGCCCTTGGCCACGGCGCGGAGCGCGGATTCAGTGCCGACCGCGGCGAGGTCGACGTCGCCGGCGTCCAGCGCGGCGAGCGCAGCCGGATCGCCGCCGGGCGAGACGATCACGGTGGCCGTCAGACCTTCGGCCGTGAAGCTGTTCAGGGCGCGGGCCGCCCACACCGGCAGGAAGCTCAACGAGGCAAAACCCTGGGCGATGCGCACGCTCTGCTGGGCGGATGCCAATGTCGGCAGCAAAGACAAGGCGGCTGCAAGCGCCGCCGCTCGGGTCAGGCAGTGGATTGAACGCATACGATGCTCCTGTTGCGGATTTGATTCTAGATGTCGCTGGGCGCGTGTGCCGCCGGAGTCTTCCAGCGCAGCAATCGCCGTTCCAGCCGGCCGGCGAGGAAATTGGCGACGACCACAAACGCCAGCAGGATAACGATCCCGGCGAACACGCCCGCCGGATCATAGGTCGAAGAGGCCTCATGGATAAACAGCCCGAGGCCCTGAACCGACGAGGTGAACTCGCCGACGATAACCCCGATGACGCTGTAGGGCACCGCCATGCGCATGCCGAGCAGTACATAGGGCGCGGCCGCCGGAAAATAGACATGGTAGGTGAGCTGACGCTGGTTGGCGCCCATCACCAAAGTGAGATTGATCAATTCGCGGTCGACGCTGCGCACCCCGGTATAGACGTTGTAGAATACGAGGAAGAACACCATGATCGCGGACAGCGCCACCTTCGATCCGATGCCGATGCCGAACCAGATGATGAAGAGCGGCGCCAGCGCGATCTTCGGGATGCCGTAAAACGCCATGACATAGGGCTCGAAGATATTGGCAAGACGCAGCGAGCGGCCGAGTGCATACCCGCCGAGGATTCCGCCGGCGACGCCGATCACGTAACCCAGCACCAGCTCCTGACCCGTTGTCCACAGATGCGGATAGATCTCGCCGGACGCGAACAGCTCATAGAGCCGCGCCGCCACGGCGGTCGGCTTGCTGACGTAGATTTCCCTGATCAGGCGGCCCGACGCCCACTGCCAGAACGCCAGGATCGCAAGGCCCGGCAGCAGTGTCATCAGACCGCGTCCCGCCTTGCCTGCAAGCGATCGCCACCTCGCGGCCGGCGTTGCCACGGTGCTGGACTTGCCGGCGTTGCCGGCGGTGGTGGCGAGGTCGTTCATGGGCTGACCCCCCGCTCTCACCGGGCTCGCTGCCGGATGCCTATCTGCGACCGGAACACGGTCCAGACGGCGTCATAGGCGGCGTCGAAGCCGACGTTCTTGAACGGCTCGAAGACGTTGCGCGGCCGCGGCACATCGATCGCAATGTTGGCCAGCAGCTTCGACGGTCGCTGGCTCATGATCGCGACATGGTCGGCGAGCAATACGGCTTCGGTAATATCGTGGGTGACGAACAGGATGGTCGCGCCAGCGTCGCGCGACAGCACCTGCAGATCGTCCTGCATCACCATCCTGGTCTGGGCGTCGAGCGCGCCGAATGGCTCATCCATCAGGATCACGTCGGGGCGGTACACCAGAGTCCGGGCGATCGACCCGCGCTTCTGCATGCCACCCGACAGCTGGTTGGGGAAATAGTGTTCGAACCCGGTGAGGCCGACCGCCTCGAGCGCCGAGGCGACGCGTTGGCGGCGCTCGGCGGCCACAATGCCGCGCAGCAGCAGCGGAAGCTCGACGTTTTCCGCCAGCGTCTTCCAGGGAAACAGTTGCGCCTGCTGCGGCACGAAGCCGACTTCCCGATTGACGGCCTTGATGGCATGGCCGCGATGACGGACCATGCCGCGGGTCGGCGCCAGCAATCCGGCGGCCATCTGCAGCAGCGTGCTCTTGCCGCAGCCGCTCGGCCCGATCACCGCGACGAATTTTCCGCTTCCGACGTCAAGGCTGATGCCGTCGATCACCCGGATGCCGGAGCCGCCTCCCGGTGCGGGAAACTCCTGCCGGATGTCGTTGAACGAGAGCACCGCATCATTCATGTCGAGCCCGCCTGCCGCTTCTCCCGAGGCCTCGTGGTTCGAGACGGTGCGCCGGGAGACCGGCAAGGAGTAGGTGGTGCAAGTCCACTGCGATGAAGGAGTAGCGATCCACATCGGCCCCAAGCCGTGCGTGGTCGTCCGCG
>JBDTKD010000434.1:0-3701 GCA_039935515.1 Bradyrhizobium sp. | reverse complement strand
ACCTCGAGTTCTTCGCCGGTATCGAGGCGATTGCCAACGCCAAGGCTGAGATCTTTGCCGGCGTCGAGCCCGGCGGCGCGGTGGTGCTCAACCGCGACAACGCGCAATTCGCCCGCCTGCAGCGGCGTGCCAGGAAACTCGGCATTTCGCGCATCTTCTCATTCGGCGCTCACGAGAAGTGCGAGGCACGGCTGCTCGACCTGTCGCTGCACGCCACCTGCTCGGCGGTGCATGCCAACATCCTCGGCCACGACGTCACCTACAAGCTCGGCATGCCGGGCCGCCACATGGCGATGAATTCGCTGGCGGTGCTGGCGGCGGCGTCGCTGGCGGGCGCCGATCTCGCCCGCGCGGCGTTGTCGCTGTCGCACATCGCGCCGGCGGCGGGCCGCGGCGTCCGGCGCGCGCTGCAGGTGGCGAGCGGCGAGGCGGTCCTGATCGACGAAAGCTACAACGCCAATCCGGCGTCGATGGCTGCGGCGCTGAACGTGCTCGGTCAGGCGGCGGTCGGCCCGCATGGCCGGCGTATCGCGGTGCTCGGCGACATGCTCGAATTGGGGCCGACCGGCCCCGCGTTGCATCGCGGTCTGCTCGATGCCGTCCGGGTCAACCGGATCGATCTCGTGTATTGTTGCGGTCCGCTGATGCGCAATCTGTGGGATGCCCTTTCCAGCGGCAAGCGGGGCGGCTATGCCGAAAGTGCAGCTGGTCTCGAGGCGCAGGCCGTGTCAGCGATTCGCGCCGGCGACGCCATCATGGTCAAGGGATCGCTGGGCTCGAACATGAAGACAATTGTCAACGCGCTTGAAAAGCGCTTTCCCGGCAAGACCGCGCCGGATGAAATCGCGGTACAGGCGGATTGAATGTTTTATTGGCTGATTGATCTATCCAATACGGTTCCCGGGCTGGGCGTGTTCCGCTCGTTCCTCAATGTCTTTCGCTACATCACCTTTCGCACCGGCGGCGCGATGGTGACGGGCGCCGTGTTCGTGTTCCTGTTCGGCCCCTGGATCATCGATCACCTCCGGCTGCGCCAGGGCAAGGGCCAGCCGATCCGCACCGACGGGCCGCAATCGCATCTCGTCACCAAGAAGGGCACGCCGACGATGGGCGGGCTGATGATCCTGTCCGGGCTGGTGGTCTCGACGGTGCTGTGGGCCAATCCGCTCAACCCCTATGTCTGGATCGTGCTCGCGGTCACGCTCGGCTTCGGCTTCGTCGGCTTCTACGACGACTATCTCAAGGTGACGCAACAGACCCATAGCGGCTTCGCCGGCCGTATCCGCCTTGCGATCGAAGCGGTGATCGCGCTCGCGGCGTGTTACGCGCTGGTGCGGCTCGGCCGCGATCCGTTTTCGACCTCGCTGGTGATTCCGTTCTTCAAGGACGTGGTGCTGAATTTCGGCTGGTTCTTCGTGCTGTTCGGTGCCTTCATCATGGTCGGCGCCGGCAACGCGGTAAATCTCACCGATGGCCTCGACGGACTTGCCATCGTGCCGGTGATGATCGCGGCGGCGAGCTTCGGCATGATCGCCTATCTCGCCGGCAACGCGGTATTCTCCGACTATCTGCAGATCAATTATGTCGCCGGTACCGGCGAGCTCGCCGTGCTGTGCGGCGCGGTGCTTGGCTCCGGACTGGGCTTCCTGTGGTTCAACGCGCCGCCGGCGTCGATCTTCATGGGCGATACCGGCTCGCTTGCGCTCGGCGGCATGCTGGGTTCGATCGCGGTCGCGGTGAAGCACGAGATCGTGCTTGCCGTGATCGGCGGGCTGTTCGTGCTGGAAGCGGTCTCGGTGATCGTGCAGGTGGCGTCGTTCAAGCTGACCGGCAAGCGCGTGTTCCGGATGGCGCCGCTGCATCATCATTTCGAGCAGAAGGGCTGGACCGAGCCGCAGATCGTGATCCGGTTCTGGATCATCTCGGTGCTGTTGGCGCTGGCCGGCCTTTCGACGTTGAAGCTGCGGTGACTACGCGTGGGACCAGCCCGGCCATGACGAAGGGGGTGTGATTCACGTGGTGCAATCATGATTCCCGTCACCTCGTTCGCGGGCAAGACGGTTGCGGTGTTCGGGCTCGGCGGCTCCGGGCTTGCGAGTTGTCATGCGCTGAAAGCGGGCGGGGCGGAGGTGATCGCCGGCGATGACGGCGTCGACCGGCTCGCCGAAGCCGCCAGGGCCGGCTTCATCACCGCGGATTTGCGCACGGTCTCGTGGACGAATTTTGCCGCCCTGGTGCTGACCCCGGGAGCGCCGCTGACCCATCCGGCGCCGCACTGGACCGTGCTGGCAGCACGGCAGGCCGGCGTCGAGGTGATCGGCGATATCGAACTGTTCTGCCGCGAACGCCGCCGTCACGCGCCGGATGCGCCGTTCGTCGCGATCACCGGCACCAACGGCAAATCGACCACCACCGCGCTGATCGCGCATCTGATGCGGGTCGCGGGCTACGACACCCAGATGGGCGGCAACATCGGCACCGCCATCCTGTCGCTGCAGCCGCCGCGCAGGGGCCGCGTCCACGTGATCGAGATGTCGTCGTACCAGATCGACCTTTCGCCGTCGCTCGATCCCTCCGTCGGTATCCTGTTGAATGTGAGCGAAGACCATATCGATCGCCATGGCACGCTCGAACATTATGCCGCCGTGAAAGCGCGGCTGGTGGCCGGCGTGCAGCCGGCCGGCACCGCGATCGTCGGTGTCGACGACGGATGGAGCCGCAATATCGCCGATCGGATCGAGCAGGCTGGCCAGCGAGTGGTCCGCGTCTCGGTCAAAAATCCGCTGCCCGACGGCGTCTATGTCGAGCGTGAAACCATCCTGCTTGCCTCCGGCGCCGCGCGCCGCGAGATCGCGCGGATCGGCGGCATCGGTTCTCTACGCGGGCTGCACAACGCGCAGAACGCGGCGTGCGCCTCGGCCTGCGCGCTGGCACTGGACATCGGCACCGAGGTCCTGCAGAACGGATTGCGCAGCTTTCCCGGCCTCGCCCACCGCATGGAGCAGGTTGGCCGCCGCGGCAAGGTGCTGTTCGTCAACGACTCCAAGGGCACCAATGCGGACGCCGCGGCGCATGCGCTGTCGTCATTCGCCGATATCTTCTGGATCGCCGGCGGCAAGCCGAAGCTCGGCGGCATCAGCGGCCTGGCCGAATATTTCCCGCGCATCCGCAAGGCCTATCTGATCGGAGAGGCGGCCGAGGAGTTTGCCGCGACCCTCGACGGCAAGGCGGCGTACGAGATCAGCGAAACGCTCGATGTCGCGGTGGCCAGCGCCGCGCGCGACGCCGAAGTCTCCGGCGTTGCCGACCCGGTGGTGCTGTTGTCGCCGGCCTGCGCGTCGTTCGACCAGTACCGCAATTTCGAGATCCGCGGCACCCGGTTCCGGGAACTGGTCACGGCGCTGCCAGGCGTCGAACCGGTGGTGTGAGGGCGGCTGCGGCATAACGGTCGTCATACTCCGCGAAAGCGGAGTATCCAGTACGCCGTGGCTGCAGTCCGTTCACCGAGAGGGCGGTAGGATACTGGATCACCCGCTTTCGCGGGTGACGACGATCCAATTTCCAAAGATCATCATCGGATTAACCCTTCGGCAACCATCATGGGCGACCAATGGGCGAACCGCCGCCCCTGGGATCGTCCATGCTCTCCCGTGAACAACGCAACCCGCTTTCCGACTGGTGGTGGACGGTCGACCGCTTGC
>JBDTKD010000433.1:0-5026 GCA_039935515.1 Bradyrhizobium sp. | reverse complement strand
CAGATCAAGCCTACTTCAACTCGCTGCCACTCCGCTTGGCAGCCTAACCCGGCAGAGGCTCCACTTATCGACGCGGAGATTTTGTTCAGACAAGCGGGACCAGCTCACTCACCGAGGTGACAGATGTTTCGTACGATACAAGTGACACGGTGGGCTGAGGGCGTTTGTTCTGCAGCTATGAAAAAATTATGTTGGTGGTGAGGTACGCCTATCCAGCTTGCGACCGCTTAACCTAATTTTCGGGGGTCCGTTTCAAGGTCGCGCGTACCTATCGAGAGCATTGCTCGGCGCCTGAGCTTCGACCGGCAATTTACGCCGCGGCTCTTCCTTGTCCACGCAGCGAGACGATCTTGAGCGCATCATCCGGGAGTGGCCGTTGCAACGCCTTTGCTCACGGCGCGCACACCCAGACGTCGGGCTCTTCTGGCGTCGCCAGCATTACCAGCGTTGCCATGGGATGTATCGGTGCAACAAACGCATTCGGCGACGTCGTGAGAAAGCCATAAGCGTTGTGTGGTGGGACAGGATGGCAGGTCTCCGACCTCCGACTGCCGAAGATAGAAAATCTCCCCTCGAAGGTGGCGATGGCGCCCCAATAGAGCGACCACCGGTCAAAAGCAGGACCATTCGCGAAGGCGATACCCACTCCATCACGGCTAGGATCGAGAGCGCACTCCGATTATTGCTCCCAGATTTTCATGCCACGCCTTTGGGTTGCACATCGCGCTCGATGAGGACGTGCTATCGCGGGCGTCCAACTCATTTTAGCAACGCCTTTGGATCCGCTTTCTGCAATTTAAGAAAAGCTGTTGCAGTGTCCATCACCAGCCAGCAGCGCATGATTTTTCCTCGCTTGAGGGTCCATATCGAAACCCAGTCGCAAGATGGCTCGGTCTTGGTCTTCGACATCGTTCCGTAACTAATTACCTGGTCTTCTACAACGATAAACTTGCCCAAATCACCAACAAGGCAAAATGGGTTGATACCACCTTTCAAGGGAATTTGTTGATTTTTGGCATACCACCGCTTGATCGCCGCCTTTCCACGAAACGTTCCGAACAACGGGCTTAGCTTTTCAAGACTGCCACGCGCAATCACATACACTGCCTTATCGGCAACGTGCGGCAAAATCTTCTTATACTGTCCTGACACCCAATCAAAAGTCACGCCCTTGATAAGTTTCAAGTTAGCATTCTCAGCCATCATCATGCTCCTATCTAATTGATAGTTGTTTCCTCGCTACGCTATCGGACCTGCAGCATCACCCGACCCAGCGCGCTGCTCTGCCAAAGGACGCGCTCGGCCTCGATGTGCGCCTGGCAAGAATCGTCAGATTGCCCCAGTAGGCGGCTCACTTCGGCGAGCGCCTCGTTACAATAAGCATAGTGTAATCGCATTTCGAGAGTTTTCGCGAGGGTAACGGCATCCTCAAGTACAGCGCGAGCTTCCCCAAGGCGGCCGCTTCCTCGAAGCATCATCCCCAAAAGCCAGAGTGCCCAAACCTCCATGCCGCGATAGTGGTGCTGCTTGGCAATTTGCACTGCCTGGTGTTGTCGGGCGAGCCCAGCCGTGGTGTCACCACGCTTGTATTCGACCCAACCAGAGAAAGTTAAAGACCAACCATTGACGTGCACGGCGTTGGCGGACTTAAGGCAAGCGAAATCGAGAAGCGCCGCTCCTTTTTCTACCTGACCATCGAGGGCATAGGCAAACCCCAATCTGCCACTAATCATAGGAAGTAGACCGTATATTCCCGCAGCCTCGCAAGACTGCAAACCCGCGCTCAGAGACGCGATGGCTTCCTCTATCTTTCCTTGGCAAATTTTTACTATGCCGTTTCCGAAGTGGGCGACTCCAACGTCATAGGGACGGCCCGTCTCTTCGGCGATGGTGCACGCTTCGCGAGCGTGTGTTTCAGCTTCCGAAAACGCACCGAGGTAGGCTTGGCTATGGGACAACAAGCTTAAATGGAGAATTGAATTGGTACCCGTCATTCCAAAGCGCGTGTGACGAAGCGCTCGGCATAGTTCAGGCAAATCTTCGGTCAGCAGTTCGACGACGGTACCATAGTCGCCGTGAAACTCGTATGCCTGCGCCAAAAAGTAGTTCGCCATGAGAGCCCGGTCTGACTCTCGATTGGTTCCGGCAAGATCCCGCGCACGACGGCCATTCGAAATGGCCTCCCCAATGTCGCCTAGCATATTGAGTACGTGAGTCTTGGCGGTGCAGATCGCGCCGAGGCGCCACCCATCATTGAATAGTATCGCTTCTCGCTCCGCGAGAGAAAGATGTTCGTAAAGCCGCCGGTAGTCTCCTGTCGCGCCTAGGCCAATGCGCAAGCTCAGCCGCAAGTCGATAGCCGTCTCTGCGCGCAATTTCGTCGCCGGTAGATGGCCCAGCGCCTCGAGCGCCAGCTCCAGAAAGCCTATCGCCTCCTTGTAAGCGGACCTTTCGATCGCGCTTGTGCCAGCTTGACGCAAGTGCAAGGCGGCTTGCTCCCAGAGCGCTCCGAGCTCGGCGTGGTAAGCGAGTAGCTCCGCGACCTTCTCAATCCTTTCCGCGTGAAGGCCTACGAAGACATTATACGCCGCGGCATGAAGCTTTCGTCGTCGTTCCTTGAGCAAGCTGCGGTAAGTTACCTCTTGGGCCATCGCGTGATAAAACGAGTACTCGCCAGCCGGTGGAAGTTTCGAATTGAAAAGAAACTTCGCAGCGCGCAGGAGTTTTAGAGCCTTTTCCAGAGTGGCATCGTCCAACCCAGTCAGACGCTGGAGTACTGACACAGGTACGTCGCCTCCAATAATGGACGCAACCTGCAATACTTCCTTCTCTGTGATCGGGAGGCCATCAATTCTCGCCGCTATGACTGACTGGACTGTACTTGGAATCCGGAAATCAATTTGCGGCTGCGACGCGCAGAGCAGGTTCGGCCCGTGAGCCGCAACGGAGAGACTCAGCATTCGCGCAAGTTCTTCCAAGAAAAGCGGGTTTCCTTGGGCCTTGCTGACAATCAATTGCTTAAGTTCCCAGCAGTTCTCGACGCCGCCTATAAGATGGTCCAGCATGCCAACCGCGTCGGCTTCATCCAGAGGCTGAATCCGTATCCTTGTATAGTAGCCAGTGTCTCCTCCAAGCGAGGCAGACCCTCCCCGAGAGGTGACGCAAATGAGAATTTTCACGTTGTCGATGCGGCGGACCAAATGCTCGACGGTCGCTCGGCTCTCATCATCCATCCATTGCAAGTCTTCGAGAATGCAAATCACGGGACTATCCTTGGCCAAACCAAAGATAAAATCCCCCGCTGCAGTGATGATCCGACGGCGGCGCTCGAGCGGATCCATTTGCATCCACGCTGGATCATTAGCTACCAGGCCCAACAACGTGCGAAATGCTGGAATTAAGGGTGCCGTTGAAGGATCGGCCTTTAATCTGACGGAAAGCTTCTCCTCGGCGACGGTGTCGTCATCTTGACTTGCGATTCCAAAAATCTTCTTGAAGAGATTTCTGAAGGAAAAATAGGGGTGGTTTTGGGCATAGCTGGCGGTTTCTCCTATCAAGATTGTGCAGCCCGCCGGAATGGGCGCGTTTGCCAGTTCATAGACCAGCCGCGACTTTCCTACTCCCGCATCGCCAATGATTTCGATGAGCTGGCCCCTGCCAGAACTAGCGGATTCAACAGCGTTCCAGAGAATATTTTTCTCAAATTCTCGCCCAACGAAAGGCGTCAGACCTAGCGCCAGACGCGCATCCCACGGTGCCGACGAAAGTGGCAAAGTAGAAACCTCGAACAATTCAATCGGTTCAGACAAACCCTTTACGATAAAGTGTCCCAGCGGCGTCGTGTTCACGAGGCCTTCAACTAGCCGGATCGTAGCTCGCGTCCCATAGATCATGCCAGGTTTGGTAAGCTTCTCGACGCGGCTGGCGATGTGCATTGGAACGCCAGTGACTTCGTATTCGACGGATACGTCGCGAACCACGGGACGAACCATAACCTCACCCGTGTTCAACGCCACCCGAAGATTCAATGCGGGGTCACCGAGTTCGGCAACGCGTCGAAGGATCGCGATGGCGGAATGGCATGCTCGAACCGCGTGATCCTCATAAGCGTGCGGCGCGCCGAATAACGCAACAATCGCATCCCCCTCCGACCTTATGACCGTACCGCCATATTGATGGATACCGCCTATCATGGACCGCAGAAGAGGACCCAGACGGTCGGCCGCCTCCTCCGGATCAAGTTCTTCAATGAGTTTTGTAGAGTCCACTATATCGGCAAATAGTATCGTGACCAGCTTGCGCTCGCTCGGCAGCGAAATCGGGCCAGTTCGCGAACTTCTGGTGCTGAATTCAGCGACGCCCGGCACATCACTTGACTCGAGGCCTTCGGGTCCGTCGTTTGTGTGCTGGTTGGTACCCATTCGTTGGCTGCCCACAGGGACGATCTTGTCGTAACATAGCAGCTACCCGAACCTCCGTCGCCATCTTATTACATTGTTCGTTCCCAAACGCTCCTTGCACTAACCTGGCTTGCGGCCGAGCAGTGAATTCCTCGAACTCTAGACGACGCCAATGCTTGCGTTCGGTCTTCGCCTTTTTCCATGATGGCTCGACGGGCAGCGCGTTTCGGGGAAGCAATTGCCATCAGGAATACCGGCGGTTGATTGGATTGCACACCATGCACGGCATACGCCCGCGGCAGAAGCAGCGTATGACCTTAGCTCGCGCCGGCATTTCACTTATGCGCAGTTCGACGAGCGGGTAACGAGCGTCGCACTATGGCTCAGGAATGATTTTCGGATTGCGCGCAGCGACCGTGTCGCCGTCCTGTCACGCAACGATACTGATGTTTTCGAATTACAGTTCGCATGTCGCCGGCTCGGTGCCATCTTCGTTCCGCTTAACTGGCGACTTGCCGTATCGGAACTAAGCTTCATCTGCAAGAACGCAGCACCGAAAGTTCTTCTGTACGGGGTCGAGTTCAGCGACATGGCAAGAGAACTCTCCCTCGCCTCAGTCCCCAATG
>JBDTKD010000432.1:0-3517 GCA_039935515.1 Bradyrhizobium sp. | reverse complement strand
GATGACGTTCGCACTGTCTCCGCCGAGATCACGGAAGCCGTTTTCCAGCTAGCCGATGAAAGCGGGAATGGCCTTGAAGGTGTCAGGCTACGACTCAAGGCGTGGGCATACCGGCGCGACAGGGACGTCACGGGCACGTTAGAGGTGGTTGGGGGCCGGAATTTCGTAACTATATCGCGGATTGATGCTTGGCCCTCGGACCCGCACCACAATAGCTTCAAGGCGCTGAGAAAGCCCGCTTTGAGGGGCTTCCCGGGGGAAATACCGGGCTGTCATGTCCATCGTTTCGACGATAATATGAAATATGGTGCAGAAGCATTTGGGGCCGGGCCAGAAGGGAACTTGCCTGTAGCAACGGCATTTCCTAATGATTTAGAAAGCTTCAGAGATTTTCTGCGCTCTGTAGAGGCTGAGTTCAACATTGATGGCCTGGATGAATTCCCGGGTCCGCCAAGTTGGCGGGGATTGGTTTGATGGCAGTCGCAGCACTCTCAATTGAGCAAACTGCAAACGAGGTCGCCCGCGCGCTCGTGCGAGTATCCGCGCGTGAAGAATCCGTGCGCCTATCGTTGCCCCTTCTATACCCCGGAGGAGCAATGGTTGGCGTTGAGCTATCACGGCTCCGAGGCGGCTTTCTTGTATCCGACGCCGGTGCCGCGCGGCGTGAGGCCGACCTTCTTGGAGGTGAGCGCGCATTCCAGCGCATCGCACAGGACATTGCAAAGCGCTTTGGTATTCGCTTCGACCACAACGTGATGTTCGATTTGGACGTAGAAGAAGGCGAGTTAGTGTCTGCAGTGATAGCTGTTGCCAATGCTGCCAAGACCGCCGTTGAGAACACTGCATTCCATTTAGCGACAACGGAACACGCCGACCACCGCGTTTATCTCTGGGATAGGTTGCAGGGTGCATATGGTGCTAAGGCTGTCTTGCGCGAACCTGTAACCTTCAAGGGCGCGTCAGAGAATTGGGATTTTGATGCTGCGATAGAAGCGCAGGGAAGCTTGGTACTATTTCAGGTAGTTACCCCCAACGCCAATTCCGTTAACAGCGCCGTCACTAAGTTTTTAGACGTGCTGGATTTAGGTGAAAAGCTTGCACCTAAGCGAGTGGCTGTTGTCACCAACAAGGATCGGACTCCCCGATTGCCCGTGCTTGGTCGCACTTCCCACATTCTTCCCGCCGATGCTCCTGATGAGCAATATCGAACGGCAGCTTGATGCCACAAATTGACGCAACTTAGAAGTTGATGGGTGCTCTCGGATTACCCTGTCCCAGGTCGACCCTTGCCTTGCATCGGGGCTGGATCCCGGACGTTCGGGGCTGAACGCGGCGGGCGCTGCCGAGAGTCCTTTGAGCGGGAAAATCCTGCTCGCGTACCACAAAGCTTAAGATTTCCTCAAGGCTGTGCGCCCTATTGGTTGGAGGGGAGCGCTGGGCCGAGCGGCTGGCGCGCGAAAAGGACCACGCATGGCCACGCCGCGATCCGTACCGACCACCGTCAGGGAGCAAGGCGCGATCCCCCCGGCGCTTCTGAAGGCGTGCTTCGCGCTGTTCGTCATCAATGCGACCTTCTTCCCGGCGGCGTTCTACGCCCATGGCTGGATCTTCGACGACAAGGGCCTGGGCTTCCCGACCGATTTCGTCAATGTCTGGTCCGCCGGCCGCCTCGTGCTCGAGGGCCACGCCGCGCAGGCCTATGACTGGGATATCCAGAAGCAGGTCCAGGTCGCGGTGCTCGGCCAAAGCTATCCGGGAAATTTCGCTTGGCATTATCCGCCGCCGTTCCTGTTCGTGGCGACATTGCTGGCGCATTTTCCCTATGCGGTTGCCTTTATTGGCTGGGCGGTGGCGAGCCTCGTACCTTATCTCGCCGTCATGCGCGCGATCGTCGGCCGGCCGTTCGGCCTGTTGCTGGCGGCGGCCTTCCCGGTTGTGCTGACCAACACGCTGGTGGGGCAGAATGGCTTCCTCACGGCGTCGCTGATCGGCGGCACGCTCTGATGCCGGTCCGGCCGGTCCTCGCCGGCATTTGCCTGGGGCTGTTGAGCTACAAGCCGCAATACGGATTGCTGTTTCCGCTGGTGCTGATCGCGGCCTCGCAGTGGACGGTATTTGTCACGGCGGCCATTGTTGCGAGTGCCATGGCATTGCTGTCGTGGTTCGCCTTCGGTACCGAGAGCTGGCAGGCATTCTTTCACTGGATGCCGATGTTTTCGCAGGCCTTCCTCACCGAGGGGAGGGCGCCCTGGGGCAAGATGCAAAGCGTGTTTGGGCTGGTGCGGTATTTCGGCGGCGCCGAACAACTGGCCTGGATGTTCCAGTGGATCATGAGTGGCGCAGTCGCGGTGGTGCTGGCGCTGATGTGGCGCAGCCGTATCGGCTATTCGCTGAAGGCCGCGGCGCTCGCCGCCGGCACGTTGCTGATCACGCCGTATCTGTTTCTCTACGATCTCATGGTGCTGGCGATCGCGGTGGCGTTCCTGGTCCGGATCGGATTGAAGCAGGGCTTTGCGCGCCACGAATTGCCAGCGCTCGGAGTGGCCGCATTGCTTCTGATGTTCTTTCCGCTGGTTGGCGCTCCGACTGGCTTCGCCGCGACGCTTGTCGTCACCGGATTGATCGCGGCTCGCTGCGGGCAATGGCGCAACAGCGCAGTGTTGCAGCCTCGCTCCGCCGCATCGGCTTGAGCGATGGACATTTCGACCAGGCAGTAGCGGCGTACTGGATTCCCGCGTCCGCGGGAATGACAGGGAAGATTGTGGGCTACGGCCCTCGCGATCGTCACAATTACGTCTTGCCAGTTGGCCTGAATAGTTGTTCAGTTCTTCAAGGCGAATTGAAGCGAATCGCCCAAAACAGTGAAGACGCGTTCGAGCGAGCCTGTCGGCCCGACGCGCCTCGGGACGAGAAACGCGACATGGTCTATCGACGGACCCATCAGGTCGTAAAGCGCCTTGCGGCGCGGCGCAGCGCCATTCTGGCAGCGGCGCGCAGCGCCGCTGCCGACGGTGGCATGGCTGCGGTGCAGATCGCGCCGGTCGCAGTCCGCGCCAATGTCGCCGCCGGTACCGTCTACCGCTACTTCCCTTCCAAGGCGGATCTGATTTCCGAGCTGATCGCGGACGTCTCGCGCGATGAACTGGCGGCGATCCGCCGCGCGGCCGACGCCGCCCCCGGGCCGTCATCGGCGCTGGCGGCGGCCGTCACCACGGTTGCGGTGCATGTGCTGTCGCAGCGCAAGCTCGCCTGGGGTATCCTGGCCGAGCCGGTCGATGTCGACGTCACCGCCTCGCGGCTGGCGAGCCGCCGCGAGATCGCCGGCGAGATCGCGGCGCGGATCGATGCCGCGGTCCGCGCCGGTCATCTGCCGGCGCAGGACACCGCCCTGGCCGCGACCGCGCTGCTGGGCGCATTGCATGAATCGCTGGTCGGGCCGCTGGCGCCGGACAATATCGAGGATCCCGGCAAGCTGCGCGACGCCGTGCAAACCGTGACGCTGCTGGCGCTGCGGGCG
>JBDTKD010000431.1:0-5535 GCA_039935515.1 Bradyrhizobium sp. | reverse complement strand
TAATATCTAGACGAGATCCATGATGTGAAAAGTCACAAAGGACATCATGCCCCGTGAAGATTTTTCGGGATCAGCCGGCATATGCCTTGTCGAGGTCGGCGATGACGATCTTTTGCATCTTCATCATGGCCTGCATGGCGCGATCGGCCTTCTTGCGATCGGGATCGCTCAGGTAACGGCCGAGGGCGGTGGGCACAACCTGCCAGGACAGGCCGAATTTGTCCTTGAGCCATCCGCATTCCGATTCCTCGCCGCCGTCGGCGATCAGTCTGTTCCAGAAATAGTCCACCTCGTCCTGGCTCTCGACACTGATGAAGAAGGAGATCGCTTCGTTGAACCTGTATTTTGGGCCGCCATTGAGGGCGTTGAACCTTTGCCCCTCCAGTTCGAAGGTCGCCATGAAATCATTGACGGTCTCGATCCTGGCATTGGGAAACACCGATTTGTAGAAGGCGACCGCCTCGGGGACGTTGTTATCGAACCAGAGGAACGGCGTGATCGAAGTCATGAGGAATGTCCTTGTTTCGGTTGGGTTCAGGTGAACCCCTGGTGTTTTGTCTCGAAGGTGCTGGCGGCGAGATCGGCGACGGGCAGATTAACGAAGATCGTTGGCCATCATGAACTCCGTTTGGCGGGCTCGCCCGGAGGACGAACGGGGGACGGGGAGTCCGACAGCGGGACTGATTTTTTGTCGGCCGATCTCGCCATACCCCGCATTTGGCTTTCCAATGTTTTGATGGGCCTTTGGAACCAGCAAAGCCTGTCGCACTTATAGATTTTGCTACCGCGCTTCGGCCCCGCCACTTCCGTCACCAGGATCGTGGCTGACCCTTCAGGGGCAAAGGAGTATCAACCACGAATGGGGTCGCCGGCGCCAAGCGGCCCTCGATTCACAGAATAGAACGGAGACGCCTTCATGCGACATTGGATCTACGCGACCGCAGCTTCGGTTTCCCTTGCCCTGGTGGGCGCGGTTGGCCAGGCCAACGCCTTGCCGGTCGACCGCTTCACGCCGACGGCAATTCCCAATGAGGTCGAACAGGCTCAGTTCTTCTTCGGCGGACGAAATTACTGCTGGTACGACGATGGCTGGCGCGGTCCGGGCTTCTATTGGTGCGGTTACGCCTGGCGCCGCGGCCTCGGCTGGGGCGGCGGCGTGGGATGGCATGGCTGGCACCGCGGACATGGCCACGGCCACGTTGGAATCGGCCGCCCCGGACGTCCGGTAGTCGGCCGCCCGGTCGGGCGGCCTGGCGCGGGTAGGCCCCCAGGCGGCGGCCGACCTGGCGGCGGCCGCCCCGGTGGAGGACACCCCGGCGGCGGACGTCCCGGCGGCGGTGGCGGCGGCCACGGAGGCGGTGGCGGCGGCCACGGCCACCACTAAAGCAGATCAACGGCCCCGGTGCCTGTGCGCCGGGGCTGTTTCCGGCGCGGCCATGGCGGCTGCCTTGACCTTTGACCCCGCCCGCAGTACATAGCCGCCACCTGCAGCCGGCCCGTTTGGCGGATATCCGGCGCGGCTTTGAATTCCCCGAACAATCGAGCCCGCCTGGCGGCTCATCCTTCAGAAGAGGGCTGGGCGCTGGAGGGCTGTTCGGATTCCCTGAAAAACCGACAACCGTCTCAGAAGGACGCGGACCGCTAAGGATGGCTTTCAGCCCGTTCAAATTCCTGCAGGAAGTGCGCTCGGAGACCGCCAAGGTCACCTGGCCGAGCCGCCGCGAGACGACGATCACCACGATCATGGTGTTCATCATGGTTGCGCTGGCTTCGATCTTCTTCTTCGCCTCGGATCAGGCGATCCGCTACTTCGTCACCCTCGTGCTGGGCATTCACTGATGGCAAGCGCCGGAACGCAAACGATGGATAAGCGCTGGTATATCGTTCACGCCTATTCGAACTTCGAAAAGAAGGTCGCGGAGTCGATCCGCGAACAGTCGAAGCAGCGCGGGCTCGAGGAACTGTTCGAGCAGGTGCTGGTGCCGACCGAGAAGGTCACCGAAGTGCGACGCGGACGCAAGGTCGATGCCGAGCGCAAGTTTTTCCCGGGCTACGTCCTGGTCAAGATGCAGCTCACCGACGAGGCCTTCCATCTCATCAAGAACACCCCGAAGGTGACCGGATTCCTCGGCGCGGAAAACAAGCCGATGCCGATCTCCGAGACCGAAGCGATGCGGATCCTGCATCAGGTGCAGGAAGGCGTGGAACGGCCGAAGGCGTCGATCTCGTTCGAGATCGGCGAGAATGTGCGGGTTGCCGATGGGCCGTTCGCATCCTTCTCCGGGGTGGTCGAGGAAATCGACGAGGCGCGCTCGCGCCTCAAGGTCGCGGTGTCGATCTTCGGACGCGCCACGCCGGTCGAACTGGAATTCGCTCAGGTCGAGAAGGTCTGATCGTATGGTCATTGCCGGGCTTGACCCGGCAATCCATCATGCTTCGCAAGAAGGTGTTTTGCGAAGACTGATGAATGCCCGGATCAAGTCCGGGCATGACAGAGAGAACCGTGGGAGGAGACGGATGATGGCCAGTCATCCCTTCAACCGCACCACGGTCCTGTGAAGCTTCCGGGTTGTCCGGAAACAACATGAGGAGTGCTACATGGCGAAGAAAGTGACCGGATACCTGAAATTGCAGGTGCCGGCCGGCGCGGCGAACCCTTCGCCCCCGATCGGCCCCGCGCTTGGTCAGCGCGGCCTCAACATCATGGAATTCTGCAAGGCGTTCAACGCCCAGACCCAGAAGGAAGAAAAGAACACGCCGATTCCGGTGGTGATCACGATCTTTGCCGATCGCTCGTTCACCTTCGAGATGAAGACGCCGCCGATGTCCTTCTTTCTCAAGCAGGCCGCCAAGATCCAGTCCGGCTCGAAAGCGCCGGGCCGCGACAAGGCCGGCAAGGTGAGCAAGGCTCAGGTGCGCGAAATCGCCGAGAAGAAGATGAAGGACCTGAATTGCGATACCATCGAAGCGGCCATGAAGATGGTCGAGGGCTCGGCCCGCTCGATGGGTCTTGAAGTTGCGGGGTAAGGCGCCATGGCAATCGGAAAACGTCTGAAAAAAGCCCGTGAAGGTGTTGATCGGGAAAAACTCTATCCGCTCGCGGACGCCATCAAGATGGTCAAGGAGCGGGCCAAGTCGAAGTTCGACGAAACCATCGAGATTGCGATCAATCTCGGTGTCGATCCGCGTCACGCCGACCAGATGGTCCGTGGCGTGGTCAACCTGCCGAACGGCACCGGGCGCACTCTCCGTGTCGGCGTGTTCGCGCGCGGCGCCAAGGCGGAAGAGGCCAAGGCGGCAGGGGCTGACGTCGTCGGCGCCGAAGATCTGGTCGAGAAAGTGCAGGGCGGCACCATCGAATTCGACCGCTGCATTGCCACCCCGGACATGATGCCGCTGGTCGGCCGGCTCGGCAAGGTGCTTGGCCCGCGCGGCATGATGCCGAACCCGAAGATCGGCACCGTGACCATGGACGTCACCACCGCCGTGAAGGGCGCCAAGGGCGGTTCGGTCGAATTCCGCGTCGAGAAGGCCGGCATTGTGCAGGCCGGCATCGGCAAGGCGTCGTTCTCCGAGGAGAAGCTGGTGCAGAACGTCAAGGCGCTCGCCGATGCGGTGGCCAAGGCGAAGCCCGCAGGCTCCAAGGGCACCTACATCCAGCGCGTGGCGGTTTCGTCGACCATGGGACCTGGCGTCAAGGTCGAGCCGGGCACGCTGCTCGGCTAGAACGGTTGCGCACCATCGAGATTAACCAGGGGCGGAATTGGGTAACCGATTCCGCCCCTTGCGTTTGAGGGAAAGATCGATGCCTGAACATGTGTTGATCTATTCGCGTTTTCCGAAGGCGTTGATGGTACGCATCGGCGAGCGCTTCGAGCTGATGGATGCTGCCGGCAAGCCGCCCGACCAGATGTTTGCGCCGGAACAGCTCGCCGGCATTCGCGCGATGATCACCGCGGGCGGAACCCCGCTCGGCGGCGAAATCATGGACTTGATGCCGAAGCTCGGCGCGATCGTCTGTTATGGCACCGGCTATGACGGCGTCGATCTGGCGGCGACGGCCAAACGCAGCATCGCGGTCGGCCACAGCCCGGGCGCCAACGCGTCCTCGGTCGCCGATATCGCCATGACCCTGATGCTCGCCGTGACGCGGCGGCTGTTGGTGGCGGATGATTATGTGCGAAGTGGCAACTGGGCCGCTGCCAAGCCCTCGCCGATGATGCGTCCGCAGCCGGGCATGCGCGGCCGTCGGGTCGGCGTCTACGGCATGGGCGAGATTGGCCGCAAGATCGCGGCGCGGGTGGCGGCATTCGAGAGCGAGGTCGGCTATTTCAGCCGCAGCCGGCGCGAGCTGCCGTACCGCTATTTCCCGAGCCTGGCGGCGCTGGCGGAATGGTGCAGCGTCCTCGTGATCGCGGTCCGCGCCGGCCCCGACACCCACCATGCCGTCGACGCCGAAATCCTGAAGGGGCTCGGCGCCGATGGCTATGTTGTCAATATCGCCCGCGGCTCGGTGATTGATCAGCAGGCGCTGGTCTCGGCGCTGGCCGACAAGACCATCGCCGGCGCCGGCCTCGACGTCTATGCGACCGAGCCGCATGCGCCGGATGCGTTGACCGCGTTTCCGAATGTCGTGCTGACCCCGCATATCGGCGGCCACACGGCCGAGTCGCATATCGCGATGCAGGACTGCGTGATGGCCAATTTGGAGGCGTTTTTCGCCGGCCGGCCGCTGCCCCATGGGGTCCGGGGCGCCTGAGCCAACAATTTTGGATCACAACGGACCCGAACCGACCAAACTGGTGTGAATTTTGCGTTAGGTTGGATTTGCGGTTGGATTTGCGCTTGGCAAGCCGGGAAAGACTCGTTACACAGCCGCTTCCGGGCGTGCTGGCCGTTGCTGGCACGTCTGTGCTCGCATTCCGAAAACCCGACACGGTAGGAGACCATTCCTTTCAGGACGTCCGCATGGATTGCTCGAAAGGAAGGAAATCCGTCGCTTTGGAGGAATGTGCGCAGGGGTCTTTCGGCTTGCCGGAAGCACCTCGATCCTGTCCAAGACTGCAGGCGCCCGCGGCGAAACCAAAAGTTTCCTCAACGGCTTAATCGCATGGCCTGCATAGACGGGTGAGGCCGGATTTGCGCGCGCGGCGGTTAGCGGCGCGTTGCCGATGTGGTTCGAACCTCGACACCCCGTGACCCCCCTTGGGTTCGGGAGGGCAGGCGTTTCAATGTCGTGCTGCCCGGCGTCCTTTGGACTGGTGTCTTGAGGTTAGGTTTCGGGCGGGACGATGGGTGTAACCCGGCGGTCCTGTCCCTGTCACAGACTTGGACACAGACCGCCAACCGGAGAGAGCTTGCTGTGGAAAGAGCGGCAAAAAAGGACGCGGTCGAGGCGTTGAACGGGGTCTTCAAGACCACCAGCGTTGCGGTCGTCGCCCATTATTCCGGCCTCACCGTGGCCCAGATGCAGAAGCTGCGTATGCAGATGAAACAGGCGGGCGCGTCGGTGAAGGTCTCGAAGAACCGTCTCGC
>JBDTKD010000430.1:0-5276 GCA_039935515.1 Bradyrhizobium sp. | reverse complement strand
TATCGTGCCCGCCATTCAGATCGCGCGGCGCTCGCGTTTTATTGCGCTTGAAAGCGTCTCTGCTGGAATGGGGCTTTCCTTGGTCGGGATGGTCGCTGCTGCGCTAGGCTATCTCACGCCCGTTCAGGGTGCCCTGCTGCAGGAGGCGATTGACGTCGCGGTGATACTCAATGCGCTAAGAGCAGTTGGCGGGCGTACGTCCGATCGCTTGCTTGCGAGATGAGCCACAATTGAATTACGGCTCGCCCTCAAATACCAAGTTAATGAGTACGCGCCCCAATGACCGCTTATAAGGCACTTTTCGGACATGGCGGTGCGGCCTGATGATGTCTGCGGTTGAGGTAGAACGGGCTTGACTTAACTCAAACAACAAGCGGGCGCTTTGCGCTTTGATACACATGGTAGGTTGTTGTTCTTGACCTGATGACAAAGTTTATGAGGCGGCACGAGTCCATATCGGCCGCTAGGGACTCTACTCGGAGGCACCATGTCGAAACCCAAAAGCTACGTTGTTTTGGCTGTGACGACATGGGCATTCGTCGTTTGCTTTGCCGTGTGGCTGATGTTTGGAGTAACCGGAATTCCGATAAGTCGCGAACTCGGCCTAAATGGGGTTGAATTTGGTTTGCTTACCTCCACACCGGTGCTCACAGGCGCTCTGTTTCGTCTACCGCTCGGTGTATGGACGGACAGATTCGGCGGCCGGATCGTGATGTTCCTGCTGCTAGTTGTTTGTGCCATACCGCTCTGGCTCTCAAGTTATGCGACCAAATTCTGGCAGCTTATCCTCCTCGGATTGGCTCTCGGTGTCGTCGGAGCCTCATTCGCCGTCGGTACCCCCTACGTGGCGCGCTTTTTTCCGAAGGAGCGACGAGGTTTTGCCATGGGCGTGTTCGGAGCGGGCACCAGCGGCGCGGCGATCAATATGTTTATCGCACCGGTGCTGATCGCCCGATATGGCTGGCAGATAGTTCCCAAGGTCTATGCTGTCGCGCTGCTCATTACGGCGCTGGTCTTCTGGCTGCTGTCAGTGCCGGACGTAGGCGCGCCCGGCAAGAGCGGCGCGTCGCTGCGCCAGCAATTGGTTGTCCTCAGGGACATTCGTGTCTGGAAGTACTGCCAGTATTACTCGATCGTTTTCGGCGGCTTCACCGCGTTGTCCGTGTGGATGCCGCTCTACTTTGTTCAGGAATACGGGCTGAGTCTCGCACAGGCTTCACTATTGGCCGCCTGCTTTTCTCTTCCGGCCGGAATTTTGCGCGCTGTTGGCGGTTGGCTTGCGGATCACTTCGGCGCCCACAAGGTAACATGGTGGGTGTTGTGGGCGGCATGGATTTGCTTGTTTCTTCTGTCATATCCGCAGACCGAGTTCATCGTTCACACGATTCGCGGGCCCGCACAATTCCATATCGGATTGTCCGTGGCTATTTTCACGGCGTTGCTCTTCGCGCTGGGCGTCGCTTTTGCGTTCGGAATGGCCTCAACATTCAAGTACGTTGGCGACGAGTTTCCAGACAACATGGGCATCGTGACCGGTATCGTTGGTCTCGCGGGTGGCCTCGGCGGGTTCCTCCTCCCAATACTGTTCGGTGCGATCCTCGATCGGCTGGGAATCAACTCAAGCTGTTTCATGTTTCTTTATGGCGTCGTTTGGGTATCCTTGATTCTGAACTACACGACTGAGGTGCGACGCCTGCCGGTGATGGGGGAGAAAGTTGCGACCAGCGCAACACCGAATCGCTCGATCCCTGGTTGAATCTGGATGAGCCGAATGCGAAGCACAATTCTCATTCAATGTACTGGGGTTTTGTCCTCGACCCCAGGACGCAAGCTGCTTATGAGACGACTCAAACGCTTGGCGGCGGCTGCCGGGCCGCCGTATGATGGCCGTTCGCCGCGGCCGCGCAACAGCCGGGTAAGCTGCCGTCCACCGGGGTTGCTGGCCAGGGCCGCATCGCTCTGCGGTCCAATGAACGGCTGCTTTGTGCAGCGACTGCGGGAACTCGGCTGAAATAGGAATACCCATATGTATCAACACATCCTGATTCCAACCGATGGCTCGGAACTGGCGCACAAAGGCGTCGTACATGGGTTGTCGCTTGCGAAAGAGGTGGGCGCTAAGGTTACTGTCCTTACCGTTGAAGCTTTCAACTTCTATGATGCATCCGAGTCACAAGTGAAGGACGCGCAGGAGCACGCCGCTTCGATTCTGAATGGAATAGCTAATGAGGCGAAGGCCGCCGGTGTAAAGTGCGAGACGCTGCAGGTCATTCAGCATGACCCGGATGTGGCCATCGTGACTACGGCAAAGGAGAGAGGCTGCGACCTCATCGTGATAGCTTCACACGGAAGAAGCGGGATCGCAGCGGCACTACTCGGCAGCGTTACGGCAAAGGTACTCACGCGTACTGTCATTCCAGTACTGGTCTGTCACTGAAACCAGCACAGCATCTGCCGGTCGGAGGTTCACCACACACTGTCTGTGCGGGAGCACTTCGGCTTCATGGTGCTGCTCCAATATCCGTTCGAGTTATCGACCGTCGAGGCGATCCGGGTCGAAGCCCCCGAAGCAGCTTGACCAACTAAAGTTTGCTCGCCCCCTAAACGGGCCCAGCGCCACTATGGATCGTCTCGCTCAATGCCGCAGCAGCTTCTTTGAGACTCTTAACGGAGGTGGCGCAATCGAATACATTCTCGGGGGCAGGGGCTAAAGGCATTGCAGGTCAGGCCGCATACTGCGCTGCGAAATTCGGCATCGTTGGCCTTATCAAGGCCGCCGCAGTCAATCATGCGAAGGCGAACATCCGATGAGAGCCGTCCGGGAGTATCGTCGCGATCATGTTCCGACCGCCATTCTATCGCGCCGGACCGCCGGTACCCGCAGGGATTGCCTGATAGTCAATTTGCCGGGATGGCCATCGGCGATCGATGTTTGCCTGTCCTGGCGCCCGATGTCGTGCGCTGGGCTTATCGCTCGCCGGTGTGCTGCAGCACCAGGCCGTTGAGGGCGCGATCGGCGCTGCGACGTGCCTCTCGAAGATCTGACCTTGGATCATCGCACCGTTCTATTCGAAGACCGCGGCGCCAGCGCGGAGTTTGCCGTCTCGATGAATCTGGTAGGCAGAGGCGACCGTCGAGGAAGTCTGGAGCACGCACCGCCAGACTCAGGACGCTGCTCGATATATTCCATTTTAATCCGAAGTTAGCATTGCATGGCCCGTTGTGGCTCAATTTCGTCAACGTCGATGATTCTCTTGGCGTCTTTGCTTTCCTGCATCTGTCCTGCTTTTTTCGTGGTCATGCCACTGCGGGACCCTTGACCGCCCGCTTGTCGAATCCGACTAGCGTCGGTCCGTAGCAAATCGCAAAACCAAGAAATGCCGCCGCCCACGCGAAGGCCGCGACATGGAGAAGCGGCACGCTGTGTACCGGTTCGAAAGTTGCGCAGATGCGCGCTACCGCGGCGACGATGATCGAGGCATAGATGGCCTGTATCGGCATCGACGCGGTAAGTTGCTGGCCGGTATGCCCCAGCGTTGCCCGGCTCATCACCGCCAGGGTCATGATGCCTGCGGCTCCCACCATCCAGGCATGAATTCCGGCGCTGGGCGGAATAAATCCAAAGATGCCGCCTGCGCTCAACAGAAAGCCCAGGGGCACGAATGCGTAACCAATGTGGAGAATGAGCAACAGCCGTTCCCGGATCGTGCGGTAACCGGCCCAGCGTCCGAGGCGCGCAAAGTGCATAACACCCGCTATCGCAAGCGCACCACCTGTTGCCGTGCCGGTCGGCCAGAAGATCCAGAGCATCAGCGCGACCGCGCCGGCTGCGACAGTCAGCATATCGAACCGTGCAAAGGGCGTCGGGAGGCGTCCCGGATTTTCCTTTACCAGCCAGTTGCGGGTGAAACTTGGAACGATGCGTCCCCCGATCAGCGAGATTAGCAACGCGACGACGGTGATTCCGATACGGATACTGATCTCGGCCCCGTCTTTAAAATGAGCTTCGAGGTGGAAGGCCACGTTGCCGGCCAGGAGCATCACGACCAATGTAACGATGCCGAGATTACCCCACTTGCGGCCGGCGATGATCTCACGGGCCGCAGCGGCTGCGGCGAGCGAGAGAAAGGCAACGTCGACAAGCATCGCCGCCAGCCAGCCCGTTTGCGCCGAGAACGTCACGCAGATACGTCCCGCAATCCAAAGCGTTACCAGAAACATCAGCGGCCGGCCCTGTATCGGCAACCGTCCGGTCCAGTTCGGGATTGCAGTGAACAGGAAGCCCGTGATCACGGCCGGTAGGAAGCCATACAGCATTTCGTGGACGTGCCAGTCGCGCGGCTGGAATGCCGTGATTAGTGCGAGCTCTCCCGTGAAGACTGGCAGCCAGACCAGGATCGCCAACCCCGCATAGATGGAACCCAGCAGAAAGAATGGGCGGAATCCGTAGGAAAACAACGGCCAACCGTCATACTCTCGTTTGCGCGAAATCAGCCTCGTGGCCGTTCCTCCCGCCTCACTCATCGTCGTTCTCCGTTCGTTTTCAGGCAATTGAATGCAAATTCATCTCGGCGATTCCCGGCAGATTTACGACGCTCAAATTTCAATCAGCCTTTTTATGCTCCAGCGCATCGACCGTGGATGCGTTGAGGCAATATTCGTCATAATGCTGGGCCGACATGCCCGCCTCGAGATCGCGGCTGCAGCGGGCCTTTTGTTGGCAGGCGGCGCAAACCCGAGCCATGTCGCGGAGCACAAGCGGCTCCGTGCGCGCGAGAGCTTCCGGATCAATGCCGAGAGCCCTGAACAGTTTCGGCAATTCGTCGGCCGAATGCGGTCCTTGGCGGACGAACGTATCGAGGTCGGCGGGTGTAACGCTAAGTTCGCGCGCGATGCTGGCAAATTCGCCGCTATCGAGGCCGCACAGTTCACGGATTTCCCGGCGATGGTCGAGCCAGCTACCAAATCTATCGATCATATTGTTGACGATGGAGGATGATGTGCTCATGGCGCGCTCCTGGCTGGCTGGTGCCAACATGGTCGCCTGCAGCCAGCCTGTCATTGCGATGGATCAAATGGGGATGGAAGGCGTACTGTCGCATTTTTGAGCCGGACGTGATTTAATTTTTATCTAGACGTGCGACGCTGCCTTGTCGATCGTGGCGGAGAAAATCCCGTGATATGCAATCCCGGTCCAGAGCCCAAGATGCCCGCGGAATGCGATCTGTGTGCGCGTTTTCGGTAGAGGCGAATGTTCTCGTTGTGGATGAAACGCT
>JBDTKD010000429.1:0-6542 GCA_039935515.1 Bradyrhizobium sp. | reverse complement strand
CCGCGATGCGGTCCGCTTGAACTCGTTGGCCTCATGGCCCTCGGTCGCGACATAGAGCGACACCGGGTCCGCCTCCGCCGAGGCCATCAATTTTACGGCGTTGTCATAAAGCGTGTCGATCAGGGCGATGAACCGCTTGGCGGCGTTGCGCTGCGCATGATCCATGACGGGAATGCGATCGATCATGATGGTATGATAGTCGTGCGCAAGCCGCAGATAGTCCGACGCGCCAAGCGGCTTTTCGCAGATATCGGCGAAAGAAAACCGGGCGACGCCGTTGGCCGAGCACGGCACCTGCAGGATGCGACCCTTGATCGGAATATCGCGGGGCTTGCCGGGCGCATTTCCGGTCATTTTCGCCCATGCCCGGTCCAGCGCGGCGGTGGCGGCGCGATCGGCCGGCACCAGCCACATTTTTTCGCCCGCCAGCTTCTCCAGCCGGAAATCGGTGCGGGCGTCGAGCCGCAGCACGTCCATGTGGTCGGAGATCTCAGCGATGAAGGGCAGGAACAGCGCCCGGTTGAGACCTCCCTTGTAGAGCTCGTCCGGCGCCACATTGGATGTCGCCACCACCACGGTACCGAGCTCGAACAGCTTTGCGAACAGTCGCCCCAAAATCATCGCGTCGGCAATATCGGTGACGTGAAATTCGTCGAAGCAGAGCAGCCAGGCCTGGTCGAAAATAGCGGTCGCGGTCAGCGCGATCACGTTGCCGTCGGCGAGTTCGCCGCGTGCGATCTCTTGGCGAAAGCCGTAGATACGCTCGTGCACCTCGGCCATGAATTCGTGGAAATGGGCGCGGCGCTTGTGCTCGACCTGGCTCTGCTCAAAAAACATATCCATCAGCATGGTCTTGCCGCGGCCGACTTCGCCGTGAACATAGAGGCAGCGCGGCGGGGCACCGTTGTCGGTAAACAGCCGGCCGAGCAGGCTTTGCCTGCGCGCCGGCCGGTAGTTGGCGAGCCGCTGCTCAAGCGCGGCGAAAGCCTCGGCGGCCTGCGCCTGCGCGGCGTCGGGCTCGATCGCGCCGGACGCAACCAGCGACTGATAATGGGAGTGGAACGAGGTGGGCGGGGCAGAAAGCATGGCCCACCTTACGGCCCCAGTGTCGCGCAAATTGCAAGCGGTGAATTGGTGTGAGGGGTATGCCGGTCGCAATCGGTCATCCCCGCGAAAAGCGGGGATCCAGTACGCCGCGGCCTGTCGATTCGATCCGACGGCCCCGGAAATCGGCGTGTTCTCACGCACTCAGCGTGTAGGAATCCTCGACCACGTAAGGTCCGCCGCCGGTGGAAGCCCGGGACGAGAACAGCACGAACCGCGACGCCGTGAATACCCGGGTCGGGAAATAGCCTCGGACCGACAGATAATCCGCGACGTCCTGGTTGGAGGCGTCGCGCAGCCGCGCCAGGGTGACGTGGGGGGTGAATTTCCGCCCCTCCGGGTCGAGCCCGATCCGCTGCATCAGCCGTTCCAGCTCGGCCTGCAGTTCGATCAGGGGACGGCTCGGCACCACCGAGGCCACCACCGCACGCGGCTTGCGCCCGCCGAAGCTCGACAGGCCCTGCAGCGCGACCTCGAACGGCTTGCGGTTGACTCGAAACAGCATCGAGGCGATCTCATTCGCCGCGACGCCATCGATATCGCCGATGAAGCGCAGGGTGACGTGATAATTTTCGGGGTCGATCCAGCGTGCGCCTGGCAGGCCGCCACGCAAATTGGAAAGCGTCTGGCCGATCTCGGCCGGAATTTCCAGTCCAGTGAACAAACGCGGCATCGTAAGGACTCCCGATGCTTGGGCCCGATCCCGAAAGGCAGCGCAATCTTCGGGAGCAATCATGCCCTGAAACAACGTCCGGCGACGAATCACCGATGCTGATTTTTATCGTAGTTGTATGACTCTGCGAAGGATCGGTTGGGCAGTTACCTCCAGGCTTTGGTATAAAGGCGGTGTCAGGATTGTTGCTGTCTGTGGTTCAATCGTGCTGCCCGGAGAGAGTGCCGAGAAATGCCTTCACCGCAGGCAGGATGTTTTTCACAATCACCTCGACGCCCTCCGCGGTCGGATGCATGCCGTCGGCCTGGTTGAGCCTCGCGTCGGCGGCCACGCCCTCCAGGAAGAGCGGATACAGCGGCACCCCGAACGATTTCGCAAGCTCCGGATAGATGGCGTCGAAGCGCGTCGCATAATCGCTGCCGTAATTTGGCGGCGCAAGCATCCCGCACAACAAAACCGCGACACCGCGCGCCTTGAGCCGGGTCAGGATGTCCGACAAGGCGGCGCGGGTGACCTTGGGATCGATGCCGCGCAAGGCATCGTTGGCGCCAAGCTCGAGAATCACGGCCTCGGTCCCTTCCGGCACCGACCAGTCGAGCCGGTCGCGGCCGCCGGAACTGGTATCGCCGGACACCCCGGCGTTGCCGATATCGACGTCCATCCCATTGCTTTTCAATGCTTTTTCCAGCCGGGCCGGGAATGCGGCGTCAGCCGGAAGGCCAAACCCGGCGCTTAAGGAATCTCCCAGTACCACCATTGTGACCGGCTTGGTTGCCGCGGCGGCGTGGACCGGGACGGCGGTCGTCCCCGATAGCGCCAGCACCAACACAATCATGTGCACGAACATCCGCCCGTTGCCCTCGACCGCGGCGACGGAAGTGCCATATGACCGAGCCATGGACAGTCTCATCGAACCCTCGTCATTGGCCGGCCTTGGGCCGGACACCATTTCCATCTCGAATGTCAATCTCTCGCTCGGCACCGGCGCGGCGCGGGTGCACATCCTGAAGGGTATCAGCCTGCGGGTGGCGCCCGGGGAAGCGATCGGCCTGATCGGGCCGTCAGGTTCGGGAAAATCCACGCTTCTGATGGTGATGGCGGGACTGGAGCGTCCCGATGGCGGAGAGGTGGTGGTCAACGGCATCGCTTTCAATGCCCTCGACGAGGACGCGCTGGCGCGCTTTCGCGGCCGCCAGATCGGCATCGTGTTCCAGTCGTTTCACCTGATCCCGACCATGACGGCGCTGGAAAATGTCGCGGTCCCGCTCGAGCTCGCCGGTAATCCCGACGCTTCCCGGCGCGCCGCCGAGGAATTGGCCCAAGTGGGCCTCGGCGACCGCCTGCATCATTATCCCGCCCAATTGTCCGGCGGCGAGCAGCAGCGCGTGGCACTCGCACGGGCGCTGGCGCCCGATCCCGCGATCCTGGTGGCGGACGAGCCGACCGGAAACCTCGACGAGGCCACCGGCAAGCAGATCATCGATCTGCTATTCACCAAGCACGCCGAGCGCAGCATGACGCTGGTGCTGGTGACCCACGATGTGACGCTGGCGCAACGCTGCGATCGCGTAGTGCGGCTGCGCTCCGGCCGGATCGACGAGACCTCGGCGATCGGTCCAGCCGCCTCATGAGCGTCGCATCCGAACCCACCCGCGACGGTCGCGCCGGGTCCTTGGCCCTGCGCTACGCCCTGCGCGAGTTGCGCGGAGGGCTGCGCGGCTTCTACGTGTTCATTGCCTGCATCGCGCTTGGCGTGATGGCGATTGCCGGCGTCGGCTCGGTGGCGGCAAGCCTCGGCGAGGGCCTGGCGCGCGAGGGGCGGACGCTGCTGGGCGGCGACGTCGCCTTCTCGCTGATCCAGCGCGAGGCCAAACCGGATGAAGTCGCGTTTCTGCGTTCGCGCGGCGAGGTATCGGTGGCGGCAACCTTGCGGGCGATGGCACGAGCGGCCGACGGCCGGCTCGCGCTGGTCGAACTCAAGGCCGTGGACGGCCGCTACCCGATGCTGGGCGAACTCACGCTCGATCCCGCCAGGCCGGTGGCCGATCTATTGACCGAGCGGGACGGCGCGTTCGGCGCCGCGGTGGATCAGACGCTGCTGGCGCGGCTCGATCTCAAGCTCGGCGATCGCGTCAGTATCGGCAATGCCAGTTTTCAAATCCGCAGCGTCGTCGGCAGCGAGCCGGACAAGCTCGCCGGCGGGATCGGCCTCGGCCCTCGATTCCTGGTCAGCGAAACCGCGTTGCGCGCCACCGGGCTGCTGCAACCCGGCAGCCTGGTGCGCTGGATCTACCGGGTCAAGCTCCCGGACACCACCGCCGACGATCGCGCCACCGCGGCGCTGGCCGATGCTGCGCGCGCCACGCTGCCGGAAGCCGGCTGGGAGATTCGCACCCGCAGCAATGCCTCGCCACGGCTTGAGCGCAGCATCAACCGCTTTACCCAGTTCCTCACGCTGGTCGGGCTCGCGGCGCTGCTGGTCGGCGGTGTCGGCGTCGCCAACGCGGTCAAGAGCCATATCGATGGCCGCCGCGACGTCATCGCCGCGTTCAAGGCGCTCGGCGCCACCGGCCGCGACGTCTTCACCATCTACCTGACACAGGTGATCGTGCTGGCCTTGATCGGTTCGGCGATCGGGCTTGCGGCCGGCGCGGCGCTGCCCTTCGTCATCGTCGGCACATTCGGCAAGCTGTTGCCGCTGCCGGTGGTGCCGGCGCTGCATCCCGGGGAACTTGCGCTGTCGTTTGTTTACGGCCTGCTGACCGCGCTCGCCTTCGGGCTGTGGCCGCTCGGCCGGGTCCATGACGTGCCGGTGGCGGCGCTGTTCCGCGAGACCGTGACCCGGGAGTGGCATCGGCCGCGATGGCGCTACCTCGCCTTGATGGCCGTGGTGATCGCGCTGCTGGTCGCGGTGGCGATCGGGCTTGCCTATGACAAGCGGGTCGCGGCGGTGTTCGTGGCCTCCTCGATCGTGGTGTTCGCGCTGTTGCGCGGCATCGCCGCCGGCCTGATGGCGCTGGCACGGCGCCTGCCCAGGACCCGCATCACCATGCTGCGGCTGGCGATCGCCAACATCTATCGGCCCGGCGCGTTGACGCCATCGGTGGTGATGTCGCTCGGCCTCGGCCTCGCGGTTCTGGTCACGATCACCCAGATCGACGGCAACCTGCGGCGTCAGTTCCTGGCGGCGCTGCCGGACCGGGCGCCGTCGTTCTATTTCATCGATATTCCCTCCACCGAAGCCGGCCGCTTCGGTGCATTCCTCAAACAGACCGCGCCGCAATCGACGGTCGAAGACGTGCCGATGCTGCGCGGGCGCATCGTCGAAGCCCGCGGGGTCAAGGCGGAAGACCTCAATGCCTCTGCCGACAGCGAATGGGTACTGCAGAGCGACCGCGGCCTGACCTACACCGCCGACATCCCGAAGGGATCGAAGATCGTCGAGGGCAAATGGTGGGATGCCGATTATGACGGGCCGCCGCTGGTTTCGATGGAGAAGAAGATCGCCGATGGACTGAGGCTCAAGATCGGCGATCCCATCGTCATCAACGTGCTCGGCCGCGATATCATCGCCACCATCGGCAACCTGCGCACGGTCGACTGGCAAAGCCTCGGCATCAATTTCGTGCTGGTGTTCTCCCCCAATGCCTTCAAGGGCGCTCCGCACACCCACATCGCCACGCTGACCGAGACGGTAGCGAACCCCGCCGGCGATGCCCGGATCGTCAAAGCGGTGGCCGACGCCTTCCCGATGGTGACCAGCGTGGGGGTCCGCGAAGCACTAGAGACCATCGGCACGGTCGTCACCAATCTGGTGCTGGCGATCCGCGGCGCGAGTGCCGTCACGCTGATATCGGCCATCCTGGTGCTGGGCGGAGCACTCGCCGCCGGGCACCGCCATCGCGTCTACGACGCGGTCATTCTCAAAACCCTAGGCGCGACCCGGGCGCGGCTGCTCGGCGCCTATGCGCTGGAGTATCTGATGATCGGCTTTGCCACCGCGGTTTTCGGCATGTTCGCAGGCTCCGTCGCGGCCTGGCTGATCGTGACCCGGCTGATGACCCTGAGCTTCGTCTGGCAGGCCGGCAGCGCCACCGGCGTGGTGGCGGCGGCCCTCCTCGTCACGGTCGGGCTGGGGCTTGCCGGCACGCTGCACGCCCTCAACCAGAAACCGGCCACGGTGCTGCGGAATCTATGACAAATTGAAGCGCCCCCGCAGGTGGGGCGGCAAAGCCCTGACCCGGTCCACCGCTTGCGCAGCGACATTCAGCCGCGCGTGGAAGCTTGCAGCGGATGTGGTAGTTTCCCACATACGAGCTTGGGCCAGACACCTGCTTGATGACGCAAAATTAATGTCAGCAAATGGGGCTATCTGGGATAGATTTGTTAGCCGGCGCCGCAAACCCCTTGCGCTCCACCGGGCAACCAAAGTGGGAATTCGACCATGTCGGACCTAGACCGCAATCATGCCTCTCCTTTCGGCCGGGCCGCCGGGCGCACTGACGCTGCGGCCGTCGACGCCGGTCTGCGCGCCTACATGCTGCGCATCTACAATTACATGAGCATCGGCCTTGCCATCACCGGCCTCGCCGCGATGGGCGTCTATATGTTGGCGGTGACGACCGATCCGTCGGGCGCCGCGGCCAAAATCGGCAACGCCTTCCTGACGCCGTTCGGCTACGCCATGTTCGTCAGCCCGCTGAAGTGGCTGTTCATCCTGGCGCCGCTGGCGATGGTGTTTGCGATCTCGGCCGGGATCAACCGG
>JBDTKD010000428.1:0-7274 GCA_039935515.1 Bradyrhizobium sp. | reverse complement strand
GGGAGATGAACCTGCGCTTGAAAATCGACACCAGTGCAAGCGGCCCGCGGCCTGGAAAGCCGGCTCTGGTGCCTGGCGGTATGCAGGGAGACCGGGCGTCGATCGTGTTTTCGAACCTGGATGAAATCGGACGATTGGTTGAGAAGAAGTGCTGAGGTCGGCAGATGCACGCGTGTCGACAACTGACGTGCGAAATGTGTTTCGACCGACGAGTTGGTGCAAACAGGGGCGTGCCCGGCAAGGGCGCTGCCTCGTTTCAATGAAAGGATGATATCAAATGCTCTCCAATCGACGAGGCAAAATTCACCGCCGCTCGCTTCTCGCCGTAGGCGCAAGTTTCGCAGCTATGTTGTCGTTTCCGCGCCACAGCGATGCTTCCGAGGCAGAATCGTTCGTGAGGCCGCCAGCCAATGCGCACCGGAACCCAGATAGAAATGAGGGGACTTCTGGCAACCAACCGCCTGACATCCCTGATCTCAAGGCGGTCAGCGCAAATCGGCAGGTGGCCTCGATCCGTTACGTCAACAAAACGTACCACGTGACGACCGCTGCCGGCGCCGAAATCGTGTTCCAGGAATTTGATCTGCGGTTCAAGACCGATATGACGGACCGCGGACCCGCGCAGGGCCGGCCGGTTTTGTTGCCCGCGAGCATGCGAACCGATCGTGCGTTGATCGTCTTCGCAACGCCATATGAGATCAGCGCCTTCATGGAGCGCGGCGTTCAGCGCCAAACATCAAGCTGAATATGCCAGAGAAGCAGAAAGTACCAATGCGGAGAACAGGAATGATCAGGATTTTGTTGACTTCGCTTTTTGTCGGATTGGCGGCGGTCATGGCGCCGGCCAACGCCCAGGAGAAGCCGCACGCGACCCTCTACCGGAATCCGAACTGCGGCTGCTGCCTGGACTATGCCAATTATCTGCGTGCGAACGGCTTTGACGTGACCGTCGACTCGAAGCAGGATCTTGCAGCTATCAGGAAACAGCTGCACGTGCCGGAGAAATTCGAGGGCTGCCACGTGATGACCATCGGCCGTTATGCCATCGAAGGCCACGTTTCCGCGGGCTCAATCAACAAGCTTCTTGCCGAACATCCCGACATCGTCGGAATTTCGATCCCGGGCATGCCCCCGGGGACGCCAGGGATGACTGGCCGGAAAGCAGGGCCGCTGACGGTCTACGAAATCGGAAAAGACGCTGCTACCGACAAGGCATTCGCGGTCGAATGACGGAAGCGCGATAGTCATGCTGGTGTCGTCGACTGAGTACGAGTTGGTCCCCCAGTTCATGCTTTGTCTCGTGACACTAGCCGGCGTGCTCGTCGTCATTGCTGTAATAGGCGGTATCTTTTTACTCGGCCGATATCTCTTCAGGAGCAGCCGTCATTGGCGATCGAAAAGCCATGAACGTTGAACACGTCTTGACAACAAACGAGTCCGCAGTGGGACACGCGTTGCTTCGGAGCAGGCGGTTCGCCTATCTCGTTCCCCTCGCGGCCTTTTTGGGGCTCGCCATCATCCTCGCGTGGGGAATGTCGCGCGATCCCGGAGCGATTCCATCGGCTCTTATCGGTAAGGCCGTGCCGCAATTCGATTTGTCGCCGGTCAAGGGGCGCACGCCAGGTCTTTCGAGCAACGATCTCGCCGGCCAGGTCTCGCTCGTGAACGTATTCGCTTCATGGTGCGTCGCCTGCCGGGAAGAGCATCCGGTGCTCATGCAGATCAAGACTGACGGCATCATCCGTATTCATGGCCTCAACTACAAAGACCGGCCCGACAATGCAGCGAGATCCATGGGCGATCCCTATACCCGCACCGGCGCCGATGTTAGCGGCCGGGTAGCGATCGATTGGGGCGTGTACGGTGTGCCGGAAACCTTTGTGATCACGAAGGACAGCCGTATCGCCTACAAGCACATCGGCGCGGTGACACCGAAAGTCCTTGAAGAAACTCTTCTTCCGCTGACCCGGAGGCTGCGGCAGCAATGATGTCTGCGAAAGGATCATTTGCATGCGGAATGTCCTTCGGCCTCGCCGCAGTCGGACTGATCGCCGCGACTTTGTCGATCGCGGCGGCGCAGGAGCCAAGCAGGAATTTCATCATACACGACGCGCCCAAACCGACTGCTGCGATCCAGTTCGAGGACGCCGACGGTCGTTCCCGAAGTTTAGCCGACCTCCAAGGCAAGGTCGTGCTTCTCAACATTTGGGCGACCTGGTGTGTGCCATGCCGGAAGGAGATGCCGACGCTCGACCGGCTGCAGGCCGCGTTGGGGGCAGCTGATTTCGAGGTGGTGGCGCTCTCCATCGATCGCCGTCCGGACGCGGTGCGCAAGTTTTTTGCCGAGGTCGGCATTCAAAAGCTCGCGATGTATCTTGATAGTTCGGCAAAGGCGACGCGCGAATTGGGAGCGGTCGGGCTGCCCACTTCCCTGTTGATCAACTGCGAAGGACGAGAGATCGGCAGGCTTATCGGGCCCGCTGAATGGGACGCGCCTGAGATGGTCGAGTTCGTCGGGTGCATCATTTCGACGAACCGGAAAGCGACATCGGACGGAGAGCCCGCGCCGGCTGCAACGTCACCCTGCGGCGAACACAGGCTCGACCTTCCAGCGACTGGTACAGGTAACCACAGGCAGCCATGATGGAGAAAATTATCATGACGACACCTCAATCCGCGACAGCGGCCGAGAGACCGCTCGGACGTGATCTGCTCGGCGCAGCACGATACTACCTCGGCAATCGATGGGGCCTTCTGGGGCTCGGCAGCGTTGCCGTCACCGCTGGCCTCTCTTTTGGCGGTTGGGGGTGGCTGGTAGCGGCCGGCCTCGCGCCCGTCATTCTGAGCACGTTGCCATGCCTCGTGATGTGTGGACTCGGCGTGTGTGTGGCGTGCCGCTCGGTCGGAAAGCAACCCAATCAGACGGGCGATGCCACGAATGTAGCGATGTCGTCGGCGGCCTTCGAGACCGTCAAGAAGGACAATGACTCACCGGCGGGCGCGGCGAACTGCTGTCAGCGCAACGCCGGTCAAACCAAGTCCCCACAGGTTGCCAGTCTGGCATCACACGAAGAAAGGAATGACTCTCATGCGTAACCGGACAAAAGCACTCGCTCTGGTTTCGATTCTTGTCGGTAGCGGTATGACCGCCTCATCTCTCTATGCGCAAGACGATCAGAAGCCATCTGGCTCCATGATGGACCACGGAATGATGGGGGACAAAGGCAAAAGAGATGACGACGGAATGATGAAGGGAGGCATGGGCGGCATGATGAAGCACATGAGCCGAATGATGGATCGTTGCGACAAGATGATGAGCGACGCAGACGATCACAAAGATCGCCATATGAAAGATCACAAAGACAATTCTGCGGATCCCGAGAAGAAGGGGTGATAGATGTTCGCTGATTGCCGGCTCGGGCCGGCAGTCGGCCCACAAGCCCCAGCGTTGAACGCCTCCGAGAGAGATCGATGAGATTGCATGAAAGCTTCGCGCGCGGTCTTTGGCTTGCGGCGCCGATGATCGCGCTACTGTTCGGCATTCTGGCCGCGCCGCCAGCCGACGCTGTTCAGCAGGACGGCAGCGTGGTTGCGCTTGCTTTCGATACCGGCACGTCCACGCTTCTGAAAGCTTACGCCCGTGCGCTCTACCGAAGCGTCGATGGTGGCAAGCATTGGCAAAGCATCGAGCTTCCTGCTTCGGCGGACGGACAGGTTTCCGGCCTGGCCGTTTCTCCCGTCAGCAAGGGCGTGGTGTATGTCGCGGGATCGGGATTGGGCGTGCTCCGAACCGAAGACGGGGGCAAGATCTGGGTCGAGCGCAACGAAGGCCTACCCAGCCGGAATGTCATCGCAGTCGCCGCTCATACGACGCAGCCGGACACCGTTTACGTGGCCGTCAAGGAACACGGTTTCTACCGCAGCCAGGACGCTGGAAAGAGCTGGCGGCTGATGGAGCGCAAGTCGCAAGACGGGCTGCGGCAGTTGATCCATTCCGACATGGCCGGAAGCATGCAGACCGGTTGGCTTTTCGCTGCCACGTCCAAAGGCATTCGCCGGACGATGGATTGCTTCTGCCTTTGGCAAGATGCCGGCAAGCTCGGGACCGAAGCTCACGCTGTCACCTACGACCCCGGACATCCTGATCATTTTTATGTCGTTACCGAACGCGGACTTTTTCGCAGCAGGGATGGTGGAGAAAACTGGATTCAGATGATGTCGCCGAGTTCCAAGGCGGTCGCACTCGCGTTTGCGCCTTCCAACATCCTCTACGCCATCGACGGGAAGGGCGTTTTGTTCCGGAGCGCGGACGACGGCGGGAGCTGGATCCGGGTCGATGCGTAGGTTGGCGGCTGCTGTGGTGCTTATCGCGGCTGGTCAGGCCGTAATCGCGCGCGCGAATGGCGAAACGCCGTTGTCCGATACCGACCCGGTCAACTCCGGGCGTGCGACCTACGAGCACCATTGCGCTTCATGCCATGGCGCAAAGGCCCAGGGTGCGCCGAACTGGCAAGAGCGTGACCAGCACGGCGAATTGCCAGCCCCGCCGCATGATGCGGAGGGCCACACCTGGCGGCATTCCGATGCCGAGCTGTACCGGATGGTGAGCAAGGGATGGCGCGATCCCTTCAACAAGACCAAGCGCCTGACGATGCCGGCGTTCGCGGACACGCTATCGCCGTCACAGATTCGCGCAGTAATCAGCTATCTGAAGACACTTTGGACTCCGGAGCAACGTCAATTCCAGTCGGAGGAGAGCCGCGATCACCCGTCAGCCGATCGTATGCCCCAACTCCGACCTTCATAAGGACCGTTCATTCTCATGAAAAGCCTGCGCAGATTTCTGATAATCATGGCGCTCGCAGTCGCAAGTTCTGTTGCAATAAGTTGGGCGGTGGGGGTTGTCAGCCACCGCCTGAGGCCACTGCCCAGGACAACAACATCGGGTACGCCAACAATCGGTGGGCCGTTTTCGCTTGAAGCGACCGACGGCAAGGTCGTGACCGATCAGACTTATCGCGGCAAATGGCTCCTTATTTTCTTTGGCTACACGTTCTGTCCCGATGTCTGTCCGACCGCACTCAGCAACATCGGCGTGGCTCTTGAAAAGCTTGGACGGGACGCGGACCGGCTCCAGCCACTCTTTGTCACGGTCGATCCCGAGCGCGATACGCGCGACGTCTTGGCCGATTATCTGAAATCCTTCGACCCAAGAATCGTTGGATTGACCGGCACCAAGGATCAGGTCGACCGGGTAATTCATGAATATCGAATCTACGTCGCGCAACAGAAATCTGAGACCGGCGGAGATGATTACCTCGTGTCCCATAGCGCCTACGTCTATCTGATGGACCCTCGGGGAAGGTTCGTCAACGTCATCCAGGGCAGCGAAGCTGGTGACGAGATTGCCGCGTGGCTGCGTAAGGAGATGTCTTTATCAAAACACGCTGAAGGAGAGTTACAATGAAATATGCGAACCATCTGATGGCGGGAATACTGCTTGCCCTGTCCGCCGGCGGTTATGTGCATGCGCAAACACCGACGTCAAACACCATCACGATCGAGCACGCCTGGGCCCGGGCAACGCCTGGCGGGGCCAAGACCGGTGCAGCCTATCTGACTTTGATCAATACCGGGCCGGCGGCCGATCGGCTGCTTGGCGCGACGTCACCGGTGGCGGACAAAATCCAGTTTCATAAGGAAAGTGAAGAGAACGGCGTCGCGCAGATGCGTGAACTCCAAACAGTCGAAGTCGCCGCCGGGGCCAAGGTCGCTTTCAAGCCGGGAGACATGCACATGATGATGGTGGGCTTGAAACAGCCGCTGAAGGAAGGGCAAACCATCCCGCTCGTGCTGCGTTTTGAGAAAGCTGGAAACGTCGACGTGACTGTTCCAGTTGCGAAAGTTGGCGCGATGCAACCCGGCGATATGGACGGCATGATGCACGGAGCAGACAAAGCAATGAAGAAAAATTGACCGGGCATACAGCGAAGGAACGGATGACTCCCACAAGACGCAGAAACTTGAAGGTCGTGGTGCCGGCCGTTGCCGTGATCGGCATCATGGTTGGACTCGTTGGGTATTCGCCGACGCTGTACCGGCTGTTCTGCGCGGCGACAGGCTATGGCGGAACGACGCAGAGGGTCGATTCCGATTCAGACGCCGTCTCCAGCCGGATGATTACGGTACAATTCGATAGCAACGTTGCGCCGGGTCTGCCGTGGCGTTTCGAACCGGCGCAACGTGAAGTGAGGGTTCATCTCGGCGAGCAGAAGTTGGTATTTTTCACGGCCGAGAATCGCAGTGATCAGGCCGTCGTCGGACATGCGACATTCAACGTGAACCCCTCGACGACAGGCATCTACTTCAACAAGATACAATGTTTCTGTTTCGACGAGGAGCGGCTCGAAGCCCATCAAAAGGTCGATATGCCAGTGGTGTTCTTTGTCGATCCGGAGCTGGCGACCGACCCGGAAACGCGCGACGTCGATACCATAACGCTCTCCTACACGTTCTTTCGTTCAGCGAATCCCGACGACGCCAAGGATCTTGCCCGGTTCGCGGCAAATGCCGAGCCTGACGCCGTTCACGGACAGCAACTGTTCGGCGAACGCTGTGCCGCGTGTCATGAACTTGGCGCCAACAAGACAGGACCGATGCTTGGCGGCGTGTTCGAGCGCAAGGCCGGCTCTGCTGCCGGTTACAAGTATTCTCCCGCTCTGAGCGATGCCGGTCTTAGCTGGTCCACAGCGAATCTCGATCGGTGGTTGGCCGATCCGCGCAAATTCATCGTTGGCGCGAGGATGCCGGTTCGCATTCTGGATGAAGTATCTCGGAGAGACATCATTGCCTATCTGGAGAAAGAAACCCGCCAAATGCGCGACCGGTCTGACAACAGGTCAGTTGCGCAAGGCCCGGTGGATCAGCATCGGAGAGAGTGAAGGGGGTGCAGATGACATACAGACTATGGGCGCAGCGCCATGTGGCGTGGCTGGTCTTGCCGCTGGTTTTGGTGGGGGCCGCGGCTGCATGGATTGCTTTTGACCCTGGGTTTCGTCGGGAGCGTCAGATCGCAAATCTCTCCACCGATGCGCCGTAGGACGAATTCGAACGGCACGTCCACGACTATCTGGTGGCTCACCCCGACGTCATCATGCAGTCCGTCAATCAGCTTGAAGCGCGTCAACGCGCGAAAGATGAAACGGATGTCCAGACAATTGTCAAAGGCCGTTCTGAGGAGATATTTCGGGATGTGGCCACCCCGGTGAGCGGGA
>JBDTKD010000427.1:0-6203 GCA_039935515.1 Bradyrhizobium sp. | reverse complement strand
GGTTCGAGACGTGCGGCGTTGCCGCGCTCCTCACCATGAGGGTCTAACAGGACCTCATGAAGGTCTCAGACCCTCATGGTGAGGAGCGCGCCTTCGCGCGTCTCGAACCATGAGGCTTCGGGAGAAGCGACAACGATTCGCGTGAACCGGAAAACGCTCTATTAGATCGCCAGCACGTGGTCGTCGATCTCGGCGATGGTGTTGACGCCGCATAGTCCCATGGTGGTGTTGAGTTCGTTGCGGATGGTCTCGATTGCCTTGGCGACGCCGGCTTCGCCGGCCGCGCCCAGTCCGTAGGCGTAGGCGCGGCCGATCATGCAGGACTTGGCGCCGAGCGCCAGCGCCCGCATCACGTCCTGGCCCGAACGGATGCCGCCGTCGAACAGGATTTCCATTTTCGAGCCGACGCCATCGACGATCTCCGGCAGCGCTTCGATCGACGATGGCGCGCCGTCAAGCTGCCGGCCGCCATGATTGGAGACCACCAGCGCCTGGGCGCCGCTTTTGGCGGCCTCCTCGGCATCCTCCACGTCGAGGATTCCCTTGAGGACGAGCTTGCCCGGCCAGATGCTGCGGATCCACTCGACATCCTTCCAGTTCAGCGAGGTGTCGAACTGCGAACTGATCCAGCTCGACAGCGCGGTGATGTCGTCGCTGCCCTTGAGGTGCCCGACCAGATTGCCGAAGGTGCGGCGCTTGCCGCGCAGCACGCCGGCGACCCAGGCCGGCTTGGTGGCGAAATCGAGCAATTTCGACAGCGACCATTCCGGCGGCACGGTCATGCCGTTCTTGATGTCCTGGTGGCGCTGGCCGATCACCTGGAGGTCGACCGTCAGCACCAGCGCGCTACATTTCGCCGCGATCGCGCGTTCGATCAGGGATTTGATGAAGCCGCGATCCTTCATGACGTAGAGCTGGAACCAGAACGGCTTGTCGACCGCGGCGGCGATGTCCTCGATCGAGCAGATCGACATCGTGCTTTGCGTGAACGGAATGCCGGCGGCTTGCGCGGCGCGGCAGGCGTGGATCTCGCCGTCGCCATGCTGCATGCCGAGCAGTCCGACCGGCGCCAGGATCAAGGGCAGCGCCGCGGGCTCGCCCAGAATCTTGGTCGAGAGATCGCGGTGCGACACATCGACCAGGACGCGCTGGCGGAACTTGATCTGCTGCAGATCGTCGCGGTTGGCGCGCAGCGTATCCTCGGAATAGGAGCCGCGGTCCGCATAATCGAAGAACGCCTTCGGGACGCGGCGCATGTGAAGCTGGCGCAGATCCTCGATGCAGGTGATGTGTTTCATGGGGGTATCCCGCCCTTCTTGTATTTGCGGCTTTGACGTTTCATCTAGCATGGTTGGGCCGGCCGCAAAATCGCTGTGCGGATCGGCCGCCGCCAACCCAGGAGGGACCTTCATGACCGGATCACGCCCCGACCCGAAATCCGTCAAGGGCGCCGACAAGCGCCGATTGGATGAGGCCCTGGAGGAAGGGCTGGAGGAAACTTTTCCCGGCTCGGATCCGGTCAACGTGACCCAGCCGCCGCCCTCGAAAGCCGACCACCACGTCAAGCGCAAGGATTGATGCCGGGCTGCCATCCCGTGGAATTATCTTTGCAATAACAACTGGTTAGGTTAAAATACGCGAATTGGCGGTCGGTAACGATTCATCATATTTCTTGAAGCCATCTTAGCTCTGGGGGCATTATAACCGCTCCACGCCATGACGGCGGGCGTTCGAGGCTTCTTGCCGGGGTGGCGCGAGAAGCCTTGAAAGCGGGTGGGGGACACATGAGCCGCAAATTTTTCGGTACCGACGGGATTCGGGGCCGTGCCAATGGTCTGATCACACCGGAACTGGCGCTCAAGGTCGGGCAGGCGGCCGGGCTGGTGTTTCAGCGCGGCGAGCATCGCCATCGCGTGGTGATCGGCAAGGATACCAGGCTTTCCGGCTACATGATCGAATACGCCATGGTGGCCGGCTTCACCTCGGTCGGCATGGACGTGCTGCTGCTCGGCCCGATGCCGACGCCGGCGGTGGCGATGCT
This sequence comes from Bradyrhizobium sp., assembly GCA_039935515.1. Classification (GTDB taxonomy): domain Bacteria; phylum Pseudomonadota; class Alphaproteobacteria; order Rhizobiales; family Xanthobacteraceae; genus Bradyrhizobium. The sequence continues at coordinate 4,162 of JBDTKD010000427.1, read as the reverse complement.
GACCAAGTCGATGCGCGCCGATCTCGGCGTGATGATTTCCGCATCGCATAATCTGTTCGAGGACAACGGCATCAAGCTGTTCGGCCCGCAGGGTTTCAAGCTGTCCGACGATGTCGAGAAGCAGATCGAGCAGTTGCTCGACGAATCGCTCGACAAGCGGCTGGCGCAGAGCGCCAGTCTCGGGCGCGCCCGCCGCATCGACGGCGTGCATGACCGCTATATCGAATTCGCCAAGCGCACGCTGCCGCGCGACCTCAGCCTGGACGGCCTGCGCGTGGTGGTCGATTGCGCCAACGGCGCCGCCTACAAGGTGGTGCCGGAAGCGCTGTGGGAGCTCGGTGCCGACGTCATTTCCATCGGCGTCGAGCCGGACGGCTTCAACATCAACAAGGAATGCGGCTCCACTTCGCCGGAGGCGTTGAGCCGCAAGGTCCGCGAAATGCGTGCCGACATCGGCATCGCGCTCGATGGCGATGCCGACCGGGTGATCCTGGTCGACGAGCGCGGCCATCTGGTCGATGGCGATCAGTTGCTCGCGGTGATCGCGCAAAGCTGGAAGGAAGACGGCCGCCTCGCCAAGCCCGGCATCGTCGCCACCGTGATGTCGAATCTCGGGCTGGAGCGTTTCCTCGAAGGCCTCGGCATCGAGCTCGTCCGCACGCCGGTCGGCGATCGCTATGTGCTCGAACAGATGCTGAGCCGCGGCTACAATCTCGGCGGCGAGCCGTCCGGTCACATCATCCTGTCCGACTACACCACCACCGGCGACGGCTTTGTCGCGGCCTTGCAGGTGCTGGCGGTGGTGCAGAAGCTGCGCCGGCCGGTGTCGGAAGTCTGCCACCGCTTCGACCCGCTGCCGCAGATCCTGAAGAACGTGCGTTATCGCAGCGGCAAGCCGCTCGACGATGCCGACGTCAAATCGGCGATTGTCGCCGGTGAACAACGCCTCAACGGTCACGGCCGGTTGCTGGTCCGCTCGTCCGGCACCGAGCCCGTGATCCGCGTGATGGGCGAGGGCGACGACCGCGTCCTGGTCGAGGAAGTAGTCGATCGCATCGTCTCGGCGCTTGGCGAAGCGGCGGCGGCGGCCTGAACGGCTCCATTCGCATCGCAGCCATTATCTATTGGTGCTGGTCGGCACGTTGTCCGCAGCGTAGGTAAGACCGCTCGCGCCGCGAATTCCCTGGGAACTGCCCGTTGAACAAGCCTGTCGTCGTCTCCGAAGAAGCACTGGTCGAGCCGGTGATCGTATCCGACGTGACGGTTGCAAGGACGGCTGCGGCGGCGGGGCCGGCTTACATCGTGCTCGCCGGAATCAGCTTCTCGCACTTCCTCAACGACACCATGCAGTCGCTGATCTCGTCGATCTACCCGATCCTGAAGGACAACTACGCGCTGGACTTCGCCCAGATCGGCATGATCACGCTGGCGTTCCAGTTCACGGCGTCGCTGCTGCAGCCGCTGGTCGGGCACTTCACCGACAAGAAGGCGCAGCCGTTCTCGCTCGCCATCGGCATGGGATCGACGTTTTTCGGTCTGCTGCTGCTGAGCGCCGCGCATGCCTACGCCGTCATCCTCATCGCGGCGGCCCTGGTCGGGCTGGGGTCGGCGGTGTTCCATCCGGAATCGGCGCGCATCGCCCGCCTTGCGTCCGGCGGCCGCTACGGCTTTGCGCAATCGGTGTTTCAGCTCGGCGGAAGCTTCGGGACCTCGATGGGTCCGGTGCTCGCGGCATTGATCGTGGTGCCGTTCGGCCAGCCGAGCATCGCCTGGTTCTCCTCGATCGCGTTCCTCGCCATCGTCATCCTGTGGCGGATCGGGCGCTGGTACAAGCCGCAGATCGCAGCCAGGAAATTCAGGCCGGCCGAACCGCATCCGGAAGCGCCGAACTCCCGCCGCGTCGTGACCGCGCTGGGGGTGCTGGTTGCACTGCTGTTCTCGAAACAGCTCTATGTGTCGAGCCTGTCGAGCTATTACATCTTCTATCTGATTGATCGATTCGGCGTCTCGACCCGGGCCGCCCAGCTCTATCTGTTCATTTTCCTGGCCGCCAACGCGGTGGGCGCATTCTTCGGCGGCCCGCTCGGCGATCGCTTCGGCCGTAAATACGTGATCTGGTTTTCCATCCTCGGCGCGCTGCCATTCACGCTGGCTTTGCCCTATGTCGGCCTGTTCAGCAGCGCGGTGCTGACCGTGTTCATCGGTCTGATCATCTCGTCGGCAACCTCGTCGATCATCGTGTTCGCGCAGGAATTGATGCCGCACCGTTTCGGCATGATCTCCGGCGTTTTCTTTGGCGTCGCCTTCGGCATTGGCGGTCTCGGCGCCGCGATCCTCGGCCGGGTCGCCGACCATACCGGCATTGCGTTTGTCTATCAGATCTGTGCGTTCCTGCCCGCGCTCGGCTTGCTTGCGGTGTTCCTGCCGAAGATGCCGAAAACCGCGCACTGAGCCGGTTCGGCGCATCCATCAAGTCAAGTTTAGCGCAATTTCCACCTCAATGGCTTCATCCTTCGAGACGCATCGCTTCGCGCTGCTCCTCAGGATAAGGGCTCAGACCCTCATGGTGAGGAGCCGCGCCTTGCGCGGCGTCTCGAACCACGAGGGCTTTGTTCCACACGCGTCGCGCAGTGAACCACCTTGTCAGATTATCAACCTTAAAAATTAGGGTTAAGCGGCGCTTAAGCTTTTGGTGCCATCGTCCGCACCGTGAGTTTTAGACGTGGGGCCTCCGATGACCGCCTCACCGGCCAAAAGGACGAAGCCAATGCGTAGCGTTAAGTTTCTCATCGCCGCCGGAGCGGCATCCCTGCTGTCCTCGATAGCGTTCGCAGCCGACATGCCGTCGATCATGCCGCCGCCCTATGAGCCGCCGCCGATCGCGGATTTCGGCGGCTGGTATCTGCGCGGCGACATCGGCATGACCAACCAGAGCCTGAAGGACCTCACGCTGGCGACGGCGCCGTTTCCCGCGGGCTTTCAGAACACCGGGTTTGGATTCGACAGTTCGACATCCTACGACCTCGGCGTCGGCTATCGTTTCAACAACTGGTTCCGCGCCGACGTGACCGGCGAATATCGCGGCCGTGCCAACTTTCACGGATCGCAGTTCAGCCCGCTCAATGTGATCGCGCCCGGCTTTGCGGAAACCGACAACTACTCCGGCAGCAAGTCCGAATGGGTGGCGATGGCGAATGCCTACGTCGACCTCGGCACCTGGTGGTGCGTGACGCCGTTCATCGGTGCCGGCATCGGCGCGTCGCGCAACACCATCAGCGGCTTCCGCGATGACGGCGTCATCCTGAACGGCGGCCTCATCGGGCCCGCCTCGACCTTCGCCGCCGACGGCTCGAAATGGAATTTTGCCTGGGCGCTTCACGCAGGTCTGGCCTACGAGGTGACGCCAGGGTTCACGGTCGAACTGGCCTATCGTTACATCAACCTCGGCGATGGCATCACCGGTCCGACCAATTCCTTCGACGGCGTCACCGTCGTCAACGGCAGCGGCTTCGTGATGAAGGACATCACCTCGCAGGACGTCAAGCTCGGCGTGCGCTGGGATCTGATGAGCCCGCCGGTCTACGCGCCGCCGCCGCTGGTCACCAAGGGCTGATCGGGCCGCTTGTATCGGCAGCCACAATCGCCGACTCGTCATGCCCGCACTTGTTGCGGGCATCCACGTCTTCGAATCGCGCCACATCAAAAGGCGTGGATGGCCGGGACATAGGCGAGCGGAAGCGACGCCGTCCTTCGGATGGCTATGCCCGGCCATGACGATGTGGATGGGGCACGGCCAACAGCGGTTGGTATCACTTCTTAATCATTGTTAACGGCGCGGGATCTTCCCGCGCCGTTTTGTTTGGCACCGGCAGCAGAAATTCCGGCTGGCAGCTGCGCTCCAGCCGTCATCGCCCGCGCACGCGGGCGATCCAGTATTCCGCGGCAGCGGTGATCGATCCGATGGGCCGCGGCGTACTGGATCCCCGCTTTGCGCGGGGATGACAGCGAGGGCGTGGATGCGCCAGCAACAGGAATTCGTGCCAACCGGGCGTCGCGACAACGATTGGTTAATGCACGAGGAAAAATAGGCTATTTGATTCAAGAACTTAGCTCGGAGAAATTGGCAAACTTAGGGTTAGGTTAGCCACCTTATGTTCACCCT
>JBDTKD010000426.1:0-2647 GCA_039935515.1 Bradyrhizobium sp. | reverse complement strand
GGCAGCGTGGTCGGCATATAGAGCAGCGTGCCTTCGTTCAGGCTCGGCATGAACTCGGTGCCAAGCTGACGCGCCGGCCAGATCGTTATCGCAACGATTGCCAGCGCGACAAGGATCACGAGCGTTTTGGCGCGCATCACGGCCTTGATGACCGGGCGGTAGATCCAGATCAGAAAGCGATTGATCGGGTTCCTGTGTTCCGGAACCATCCGGCCGCGAACGCAAATCACCATCAGGGCGGGAACCAGCGTGACCGAAAGCAAAGCCGCCGCCGCCATCGAGAATGTCTTGGTGAACGCCAGCGGACTGAACAGCCGCCCTTCCTGCGATTCCAGCGTGAAGATCGGCATGAATGACACGGTGATGACCAGCAGGCTGAAGAACAGCGCCGGCCCGACTTCCGAGGCCGCCGCGATCAGGATATCGACCCGCGAGCGGCCAGGCTCGGCCCGTTCGAGGTGCTTGTGGGCGTTTTCGATCATGACGATCGCCGCATCGACCATGGCGCCGATCGCGATGGCGATGCCACCGAGGCTCATGATATTGGAGCCGAGCCCGAACAGTTTCATCGCGCCGAATGCCATCAGTATGCCGACCGGCAGCATCAGGATCGCCACCAATGCGCTGCGGAAATGCAGCTGGAACACAATGCAGACCAGCGCGACCACCGCGCTCTCTTCGAACAGCGTGTGCTTGAGCGTGTCGATCGCCGCGTAAATCAGATTGGAGCGATCATAGACCGGCACAATCTCGACGGATTTCGGCAGGCTGCTGGCGATCTCCTTGAAGCGTTTCTTGACGTTTTCGATGACGTCGAGCGCGTTGGAACCGAAGCGTTGCAGCACGATGCCGCTGGCAACCTCTCCTTCGCCGTTCAATTCGGCAATACCGCGCCGTTCGTCCGGGCCGAGTTCGACCCGGGCGACGTCGCGCAGCAGAACCGGCGTCCCGTTGCTGGTCTTGAGCACGATGTTGCCGAGATCGTTGATGCTCTTCAGATATCCCTTGCCTCGGATGACATACTCAAATTCAGAGAGCTCGACGGTACGACCGCCGACATCGGCATTGCTGGCACGGATCGCATCGCGCATCTTCTGCATGGTGATGCCGAGATCGCGCATGCGCTGCGGGTCGAGAATGACGTTGTATTGCTTGACGAAGCCGCCGACGCTCGCCACTTCCGCAACGCCTTCGGCCCTGGCGAGCGCAAACTTGAGATTCCAATCCTGGATGCTGCGCGTGTCGGCAAGATTCAATTCCTTTGACACCACCGCATATTGGTAGACCCAGCCGACGCCGGTCGCGTCCGGGCCGATCGTCGGCGTCACACCTGCGGGCAGCCGTGAGGCCGCGCCGTTGAGGAATTCGAGCACGCGCGAGCGCGCCCAATAGATGTCAGTGCCGTCCTCGAAGATGACGTAGACGAACGACACGCCGAAGAAGGAGAACCCCCGCACGACCTTTGCCCGCGGCACGGTCAGCATCGCGGTGGTCAGCGGATAGGTGACCTGGTCCTCGATTACCTGCGGAGCCTGGCCGGGATCTTCCGTGTAAACGATCACCTGGGTGTCGGAGAGATCCGGAATGGCATCGAGCGGCAGATGGACCAGTGCGTAGATGCCTGCCGCTGCGGCGAAGCCGGCGCCGAACAGCACCAGCAGCAGGTTGCGGGCTGACCAGGCGATGAGGCGAGCAATCATTGCTGGCCTCCCGCTCCTGCAAATCCCTTTAGCGCCGCCTTCAGGTTGCTCTCGGCATCGATCAGGAAGTTTGCGGAAATGACGACGGGCTCGCCCTCGGCGACGCCCTCCCGGACTTCGACGTAGCCGTTGCCCCGATGGCCGAGCTTCACGTCGCGCGGCTCGAACCGGCCCTCGCCGTTATCGACCAAAACTGCCTGTTTGCTCCCGGTATCCAGAACGGCGCTGTCGGGGATGGCAAGGACGGCAGCCGGATTGCCGGTGTCGATCTCGGCATCGACATACATATCCGGCAACAATGCGCCGTCGGCGTTCGGAAGCTCGATCCGGACGCGGGCGGTCCGGGTCTCCCGGTTGACCTGCGGATAGACCACGCTGATCTTGCCCTGGAATTCACGCCCTGGAAAACTGCGCGCCTTCACCGTGACCGGCTGGCCGACGGCGATGGCGCCGAGATCGCGCTCCGCGACGTCGACCATCGCCCACACAACCGACGTATCGGCGACGCGAAACAGCACATCGCCGGGCTGCGCGCGCATGCCTTCGACGGCATTGCGCTCCAGCACGATGCCGTCTCGTGGCGCCGACCATTCGATTGCGATCGGAACGGTGTGGCTTTTTTCCATCGCCGCGATCACGGGTTCGGGAACGTCGAGGTTCATCACACGCTGGCGCGATCCGCGTCCGTACAGCCCGTCGCCGGCGGTTGCCCTGGATGCGATGGTCGAGATGTATTCGGCGGCGGCCGACGATATCGCCGGGCTATAGATTTCCATCAGCGGCTGGCCTTTCTTGACCCGCGTGCCCGTGGTGACGTCCGCTACCTTCTGCACCCAGCTTTCGGAGCGCATTGAGATGACCGAGATTCGGCGCTCGTCGAGCTGAATTGTGCCGGGCGCCCGGATCGTGGTCCGGATCACCCGCCGCGCTACCGGCTCGGATTTGAC
>JBDTKD010000425.1:0-3216 GCA_039935515.1 Bradyrhizobium sp. | reverse complement strand
CGCCTTCAATCCGAGCCGCTGCTCGACCGCGTCGCGCATGACGAACTTCTGAATCTTCCCCGTCACCGTCATCGGGAATTCCTCGACGAATTCGACATAGCGTGGAATCTTGTTGTGGGCGATCTGGCCCTGGCAGAAGGCGCGAACCTCGTCGTCGCGCAGCGTCTCGCCGGCGCGCACGCGAATCCACGCGCAGAGTTCTTCGCCATAACGCGTGTCGGCGACGCCGAAAATCTGCACGTCCTGGATTTTCGGATGGCGATAGAGGAATTCCTCGATCTCGCGCGGATACAGGTTTTCGCCGCCGCGGATCACCAGATCCTTGATGCGACCGACGATATTGCAATAGCCCTCGGCGTCGATCACGGCGATATCGCCGGTGTGCATCCAGCCGTTGGCGTCGAGCACGTCGGCGGTCTTCTCGGCTTCGTCCCAATAGCCCAGCATGACGCTGTAGCCACGCGTGCACAGTTCGCCGCGTTCGCCGCGTGGCACCGTGCGGCCTTCGAGATCGATCACCTTGACCTCGACGTGCGGATGGATGCGCCCGACGGTCGAGACCCGGCGTTCGAGCGGATCGTCGACCGCGCTCTGGAAGCTGACCGGGCTGGTCTCGGTCATGCCATAGGCGATGGTGATGTCGCGCATGTTCATCAGTTCGTTGACGCGCCGCATCACCTCGATCGGGCAGGGCGCGCCGGCCATGATCCCGGTCCGCAGCGACGACAGGTCGAACCTGGCAAACTCCGGATGGTCGAGTTCGGCGATGAACATGGTCGGCACGCCGTACAGCGTCGTGCATTTCTCGCGCTCGATGGTCTGCAGCGTCGCCAACGGATCGAAACCTTCGCCGGGATAGACCATCGTGGCGCCGAGCGTGACCGAAGCGAGATTGCTCATCACCATGCCGAAGCAATGGTAAAGCGGAACCGGAGTGCAGATGCGGTCCTGTTCGGTCAGGCGCATCGCACGTCCGACGAAATAGCCGTTGTTGAGAATGTTGTGGTGGGTCAACGTCACGCCCTTGGGCGATCCGGTGGTGCCGCTGGTAAACTGGATGTTGACGGGATCGTCGAACTGCAGCGTCTTGCCCAGCGCGGCCAGCGCATCGCGGTGACGTGCGCCGGTCCGGGCCACTTCCTCGAACGGAATCGTGCCGGGGCAGGCCGGTCCGCCGATCTGGATGACCGCGCGCAACTGCGGCAACCGTGCCGCGTGCAGGTTGCCGGGAGCAGCTTTGGCGAGCTCCGGCAGCAGCGTATTCAGCATTTCCATGTAGTTGCTGGTCTTGAACGCCGTCGCCGTGACGATCGCCGCGCATCCGACCTTGCCGAGGGCGAATTCGAGCTCGCTGAGGCGGTAGGCCGGATTGATGGTGACGAGAATGAGCCCGGCCTTGGCGGCGGCGAATTGCGTCAGCGTCCATTCCGGCCGGTTCAGCGACCAGATGCCGATTCGGGCGCCGCGCTCGAGGCCGAGCGCGAGGAATCCGGCGGCCAGCGCATCGACCCGCTCGGCGAATTCCTTCCACGTCCATCGGACGTCGTGGCTGGGCGAAACCAGCGCCTCGCGATCGCCCCAGCGCTGGGCGGCCTGATCAAGGCTGCGCCCGATGGTTTCGCCGAGCAGCGGCGCATCGGCGACGCCGCAAACGTAACTGTCCGCCATTTCCGTCAAGTCCGCCTCTCCAAGGTTGGTACCTGTGTGGCCCTTCTGTAAGGGACCGGCCTTTCCCGGCGCAGTCGGTTCGGATGCGCCGGGAACGCAATAGCGCTTTATGCCGCCTTCTGTCCCGCATCAAGCCCGGCATAGACGCCGCGCTCGAAGCCTGCGAACGCTTCCAGGCATTTGGGGTCGGCGAATGGCAGCACCTGCATCAGGATCACGCCGCTGACGTCGCGCGACGGGTCGATCCAGTAATAGGTGTTGGCGAGACCTGCCCAGGCGAGGCTGCCGGGGCTGCGACCTTCCGGGGTCTTGGCGGTATTGATCAGGAAGCTCAGCCCCCATTTTTTCTCCATGCCCGGATAGAGATCGACATCGTTGGTGGCGAACGCCACCGCCGAACTCATCTTGGTCATGTTGAGTTCGCCGATATGGTTCTGGCTCATCAGCGCAACCGTCTCCGGCTTCAGCACCTGGTTGCCGTTGCCGCGGCCCTTGTTGAGGATCATCTGGGTGAACTTGATGTAGTCGCCTGCGGTGCCGTAAAGGCCGCCGCCACCCATGTGGAATTCCGGATCCTGTTCGAGCTCAAACGGGATCGGCGCCAGCGAGCCGTCCTCGCCGCGGTTGTGCATGGCGACGAGACGCTTGCGCTGCGCGTCACCGATCTTGAAGCCGGTATCGGTCATGCCGAGCGGCGTGAATAGATGATCGCGGAGACAGGCGTCGAGCCGCTTGCCGGTCACGGCCTCGATGGCCTTGCCGGCGAAATCGATATTGCTGCCGTATTCCCAGCGCGTGCCGGGGTCTGTCATCAGCGGCGTCTTCAGCGCGTCGTTCTTGCAGGTGATGATGCCCGGTACCCCGGTCTTCTCCAGATATTGCACCATGTCGCCGTTCCACATGTCGTAGGCGAAGCCGGCGGTGTGGGTCAGCAGGTGGCGCAGCGTGATCGGCTGCTTCGCCGGCCGAAGTTTGGGTTCGCCCTTGGTATCGAAGCCTTCCAGCACCTGCGGCGCGGCGAGATCCGGCAGTAGCTTGCCGATCGGCGCCTCCAGCGAGAGCTTGCCCTGCTCGACCAGTTGCATGGCGCCGGCGGCGGTGATCGCCTTGGTCATCGAGGCAATCCAGAACACGCTGTCCGGCGTCATCGCGTCGTCTTTGGAAAGGTCGCGTTTGCCGAATGCGCCCTGATAGATCACTTGCTTCGATGTGGCGGCCATGGCGACCACGCCGGGGATCTCCTTGGCGTCGCTTTTCTGACGTAGCACCTGGTCAATCTGAGCTTGACTTTGCATGGATCACCTCCCGTTCATTTTTTGAAGTTGCCGATCTTCCTCCCGGTTCAGTTTTCCCGCAAGCAGCAGCGGCAAATTGAATCGCGGCGGTCGCGTTCTCGTGATGATTTTGGGATCGCGAGGGCAGCTAGGATGGCAAACCGGCCGAATGGCGATAGCGCTTCTTTTGCGGTGGATTTACCGGCAATGAAGCTGTCATCTCCAGTTATTAGGGATATCTTCCATCGGTACTGTACCCGACAACAATTTTTGT
>JBDTKD010000424.1:0-6018 GCA_039935515.1 Bradyrhizobium sp. | reverse complement strand
CAGGAATTCCGCGAGCTCGTCGGCGGCTACATCGGTATAGACCGCCATCGCTTTACTCGGCAGCGTCGGGCCGCAGCGAGCGCGGCAACGGAAAGAATTCGTTTTCTTCCGCGGCCGAGACCGTCTCCACATGCAATTCGTAACGCTCGGCGAATGCGCCCATGATCTCTTCGACGATCACTTCGGGCGCCGAGGCGCCGGCGGTAATGCCGAGGCTCTTGATGCCCTCGAATCGCGCCCAGTCGAGATCGCCGGCGCGCTGCGCCAGCACCGCGATCGCGCAGCCTTCGCGTTCGGCGACCTCGCGCAGTCGCTGCGAGTTCGAGGAGTTCGGCGCGCCGACCACGATCAAGGCATCGACCACCGGCGCGACCTTCTTCACCGCAAGCTGCCGGTTGGTGGTGGCGTAGCAGATGTCTTCCTTGTGCGGGCCCGAGATGTTCGGGAAGCGAGTCTTCAGCATGGCGACGATTTCGGCGGTGTCGTCGATCGAAAGCGTGGTCTGGGTGACGAAGGCAAGATTGTTGGGATCCTTCGGCGTGAAGGTCGCGGCATCATGTGCGGTTTCGATCAGCGTTACCGCGCCCGCCGGCAACTGCCCCAGCGTGCCGACTACTTCCGGATGGTGGGAATGCCCGATCAGGAGGATTTCGCGGCCGCGCTTGAAATGGATCGCCGCCTCGCGGTGCACCTTGGTAACCAGCGGACAGGTGGCGTCGAGCGAGAAGAAATTGCGGGCCCGGGCATCGGCTGGAACCGACTTGGGAACCCCGTGGGCCGAGAACACCACCGGGGCATTGGTGTTGTCCGGGATCTCGGCGAGTTCCTCGACGAAAATCGCGCCCTTGGTCCTCAGGCTGTCGACGACATAGCGGTTGTGGACGATCTCGTGGCGGACATAGACCGGAGCGCCATAGATCGTGAGGGCCCGCTCCACCGTATCGATCGCCCGCACCACCCCGGCACAGAAGCCGCGCGGCGAACAAAGCACGATTCTCAGGGCTGGTCTGGTTTGCATGGGAACGATCTCGGACCGAATCACCCCTCGCCGGCGGGCGGGGAACGGTCAATTCGAATAACGAATTGGGACTGGTTTCCGGCGCTGTCAAGGCCGTTTATCAGGCCATTGCGCGGTTAGCCCGGGACGGCTTATATAGGGCGTAATTCCCGTCATCGCTGATGACCACGGCTTCGCCTCCAAAACAGGTGGGCGAAGCACAAAGGAGATTTGCCATGAGCAATGCACCGCTGATGCCAAAGGCGACGGCCGTGTGGCTGGTCGACAACACCGCGCTGACCTTCGATCAGGTAGCGGATTTCACCAAAATGCACCCACTTGAGGTCCGCGCCATCGCCGACGGCGACGCCGCCCAGGGCATCAAGGGCATGGACCCGATTTCAACCGGGCAGCTCACCCGCGACGAGATCGAAAAGGGCGAGAAGGACCCGAACTACCGCCTCAGGCTCGAGGAAAGCAAGGTCACGCTGCCGGCCCAGGCCAAGAAGAAGGGCCCGCGCTACACGCCGGTGTCACGCCGCCACGAGCGGCCGAGCGCGATCCTGTGGCTGGTGCGCAACCATCCCGAACTGAAGGACGCGCAGATCATGCGGCTGGTCGGTACCACCAAGACCACCATTGCCAGTGTCCGCGACCGTACCCACTGGAACGCCTCGACGCTGACGCCGATGGATCCGGTGACGCTCGGGCTCTGCTCGCAGATCGAGCTCGATTTCGAGGTGCAGCGCGCAGCCAAGGAAAAGCCGGCCGATACCGCCTATGGCGGCGCCACCCTGCTGCCGGCCTCCGAGACCACCCGCAAGGAACCGGAGATCGAGCCGACCGAGAAGCAGCGCGACGACCTCAACGTCGACGCCGTGTTCGCCAAACTGAAGACCATCGGCGGCAAGAAGCCGGACGAGGAATGAGGGCCTGCGGGCCCTTCGTCATGCTTGGTCAGTCGCTTGCTGCCCATGCTTCGAGACGCTCGCGATGCTCGCTCCTCAGCATGAGGTTGTTGTGTTTCAACAAGTAAAACCTCATTCTGAGGAGGCCGCGAGGCGGCCGTCTCGAAGGATGGGCCGCAATACCGATTTGTGATTCCGGGTACTACCCGAGTTCGATCTCGTCGGCGATTTCGTGCGCGAGGCTGACGCCGCCGACGGTGAGAACCATTTTCGCCGGCAGCTTTTCATGACCCTTGAGGCGGCCGGTCTCGATCGCCTCGCGCACCGCCTTCTCGATCTCGCGCTGCGAGCTGACGCCGACCTTCTTGAGGAATTTGCGCACACTGGTGTTGAAGACATCTTCGTTCACGGCGGGCTCCTTTGCTTACGGATGATCCGGATGGTTCAGCATGTATTCGCCGAGGTCGCGCTGGCGGCGATCGGCGCGCGTGGTGGCGTTGCTGCGCTGGACATCGCGATCCTTGCGGCAGGCGATGTATTCCGACGAGCCGGCCTGGACATTGTTGGCGCGGCAGAACGCGTCGTCGTCCTCGCCGAGACTTGACACCGAATTCTGGCGCGCCGCGCAGCCGGAAAGCACCAGCGCGGCGAATGCCAGAGCGATCAGATGTGTCGACTTCATGCAACGGTCTTTCGTGCCTCAGGGTGAGGAGCCCGCGCAGCGGGCGTCTCGAACCATGCGAGGGAGGTCCCGTGCCAACTCTCATCCTTCGAGACGCGCGCAGGGGCGCGCTGCTCAGGACAAGGGCCGGAAAAATAAGGCCTGGTCAAGGAGGTCGTCGTCATAGCCGTCCCTGCAACGCTTCGCCGATCTCATCCAGCACCTTCGGGTCCTCGATGGTCGCGGGCATCGACCACGGATCGCCGTCGGCGATCTTCTTGATGGTGCCGCGCAGGATTTTTCCCGACCGGGTCTTCGGCAGCCGGCCGACCGTGATCGCGAGCTTGAACGCCGCGACCGGGCCGAGCTTGTCGCGCACCAGCGCCACCACGTCCTTCTCCACTTCGGCGGGCGGGCGCGCAACCCCGGCCTTGAGCACCAGGAAGCCGCAGGGCACCTCGCCCTTGATGGCGTCCTTGATGCCGAGCACGGCACATTCGGCGACATCGGGATGCGAGGCGAGAATCTCTTCCATGCCGCCGGTGGAGAGCCGGTGACCGGCGACATTGATGATGTCGTCGGTGCGGCCCATGACAAAGATGTAGCCATCCTTGTCCTTGTAGCCGGCGTCGGAGGTTTTGTAGTAGCCGGGGAATTCGTTGAAATAGGCCTCCCGGCAGCGCTCGTCCTGCTCCCACAGGGTCGGCAGGCAGCCCGGCGGCATCGGCAGCTTGATCACGAGCGATCCCATGGCGTCCGCCGGCAGCGGCTTTGCCGCTTCATCGACCACGTCGACCTGATAGCCCGGCATCACCACTGTCGGCGAGCCGTGCTTGACCGGCAGCGCTCCCAGCCCGACCGGATTGCCGGCGATGCACCAGCCGGTTTCGGTCTGCCACCAGTGATCGATCACCGGTACCTTCAATTGCCGCTCGGCCCATTCCACCGTGGGCGGATCGGCGCGCTCGCCGGCGAGGAACAGGGTACGGAATTTCGACAGATCGTATTGGCGGATGAACTTGCCGTCGGGGTCTTCCTTGCGGATGGCGCGGAAGGCGGTCGGCGCGGTGAAGAACGCCACCGCTCCGTGCGCGGATATCACCCGCCAGAACGCACCGGCATCCGGCGTGCCGATCGGCTTGCCCTCATACATGATCGAGGTCGCGCCATGGATCAGCGGCCCGTAGACGATGTAGCTGTGGCCGACCACCCAGCCGATGTCGGAGCCACACCACCAGACTTCCCCAGGCGCGACACCATAGAGGTTGAACATCGACCATTTCAGCGCCACCAGATGTCCGCCATTGTCGCGCACCACGCCCTTGGGCTTGCCGGTGGTACCCGAGGTGTAAAGGATATAGAGCGGGTCGGTGGCCTTAACCGGCACGCAGCCGGCGGATTTTTTCGCCGCGATGGCCTTGGAGCGGAGCGTGGCCCAGTCGTGATCGCGGCCGGCGATGAGATCGCAGCCCTGCTGCGGTCGCTGCAGGATGATGCAGGCCTGCGGCTTGGTGCTGGAGAGGGCGATCGCCTCGTCGAGCAGCGGCTTGTACTGCACGATGCGGCCGGACTCGAGCCCGCAGCTCGCCGAGAAGATCAGTTTCGGCTTGGCGTCCTCGATCCGGGTCGCGAGTTCCTTCGCTGCGAAGCCTCCGAACACCACGCTGTGCACCGCGCCGATCCGCGCGCAGGCCAGCATCGCGACCACGGCCTCCGGCACCATCGGCATATAGAGGATGACGCGGTCCCCCCTGGTGACGCCGAAATCCTGCATGATTGCGGCGAGCGTCTGCACCTCGTGCAGCAACTCGGCATAGGTGAATTTGCGGATGCTGCCCGCCAGCGGCGAATCGTGGATCAGCGCCAGCTGATCGGCGCGTCCGCCGGCGACGTGACGATCGAGCGCATTGTAGCAGGTGTTGACCACGGCGCCGGTGAACCAGCGGCCGTAAAGTCCGAGCGAGGGATCGAAGATTTTCCTCGCAGGCTCGACCCAGTCGATGTCGCGCGCGGCCTCGCTCCAAAAGCCTTCGGGATCCCGCAGCGAGCGGGCGTAGACCTCGTGATATTTGCTGGCGTTCTGGATGTTCATGGCGCTTCTCCCGACGCCCCCTTCGTCCCCGTCATGCCCGCGCCCGGCGCGGGCATCCACGTCTTCTGGCGCAGCGGCGAAAGCCAGACGTGATGGCCGGGACAGGCCCGGCCATGACGATGAGGCACCCGCCATTGTCGCGAGCTACGGCGATTATTCAAGGCGAAAAGCGACCGCCGGGCGCCGGCAAGCTAGCTCACCTTCAGCGTGATCCCGCCATCGACCACGAGTTCGATGCCGGTGACATATTTCGATTCGTCGGAGGCGAGATACAGCGCGGCGTTGGCGACGTCCCAAGCGTCTCCCATGTGCCCCATCGGCACCTGCGCGTCCCGCGCGCGCCACATCGCCTCGACATCGCCCTTGGCATAGCTCGCGGCGAGGGCGGCGGAGTGCTCGACCATCGGCGTTTTCATCAAGCCGGGCAAGATGGCGTTGACGCGGATATTTTTGGGCGCGTATTCGACCGCCGTCGTGCGCGTCATCTGGTTCATGGCGGCCTTGGTCGTGGCGTAGGTGACATAGGATATTCCGAGATGGCGAATCGAGGCGATCGACGAGATATTGATGATCGAGCCGCCGCCCTGCCGCGCCATCACCGGAATGACGTGCTTCATGGCGAGAAAGGCGCTTTTGAGATTGACTGCGAACACCCGGTCCCAGTCCGCCTCCGCCACCTCGACCACCGATCCCATTTCGGCGATGCCGACATTGTTGTCGAGCACATCGATGCGGCCGTGGGTCTTGAGGCACGCCGCCACCATCGCCTCGACGTCGCCGGCGCGGGACGCGTCGGCGGTGAACGCGGCCGCCTTGCCGCCTTCCGCTGCGATGATCTTCGCGGTCTCTGCCGCGGCCGTGCCGTTGCGGTCGACGCAGAACACCTGCGCGCCCTCGCGCGCAAACGTCACCGCGGTCGCCTTGCCATTGCCCCAGCCCGGTCCGATCGACCCCGCGCCGACCACCAAGGCTATTTTCCCCTTGAGCCGATCCATCCATTTTTTTCCTTTTTGCTTCGCAACCGATCGTAGCCCGGATGCAGCACAGCGCAATCCGGGACTGGCGATGCGGGCGAAGACCCGGGCTTCATCCTTCGAGACGCATCGCTTCGCGATGCTCCTCTGGATGAGGTCGAGACGCATCGCTTCGCGATGCGCCTCTGGATGAGGTCGAACAGCCCTTCAAGACGAAGTCTATCAGACCCCTCATGGTGAGGAGCCGCGCAGTTGCGCGGCGTCTCGAACCACGAGGCCACCGACGATGACGGGGAAAGGCTGTAACGCCGTCATTGCAGCGTCACTTCGGGCATCGGCGGCATGAACCGACCCCCCGGGGATATCGCGACGACTACTGAAACTTC
>JBDTKD010000423.1:0-3766 GCA_039935515.1 Bradyrhizobium sp. | reverse complement strand
GTAAGCGCTGAATCATCGAGGGCTGCGGTTGCTCGTCGGAGCGACCGCAGCCTCTTGTTTTTCGCGTCGCGTTCTATTTCCTGACAAAAGTAGCCGACCGGATCGCCAGCGCGCGGAACCCATCACGACCACAGGGATTAAGGTCCGGGCTGGCGTCAACGCGTCCGAAATGACGTCCAAGCGAAGGGAAACACCAATCATGCGCAGCCGGTTCGTGTTGCCTGTCCTGTACGGTTTTGCGCTGGGCCTGTCGGCGCTGACCGATTTCCCGGCGCACGCGGCCGATGCGGTCGCTGCCGGGAAGGAAAAGGCCGAGTTGTGCGCCGCCTGTCACGGTGACAACGGCATCTCGCAAACCGAGAACATTCCCTCGCTGGCGGGGCAGCAGGATCAGTTCATCCAGTGGCAACTGGTTTTCTTCCGCAGCGGCGCACGCAAGAACGAACAGATGCAGCCGATCGTCGAGCAGATCACCAATGAGGACATTCGCAATCTCGGCGCCTATTTTGCCTCGTTGACGCCGCCCAAGCCGCCGGCGTCGGACGATAATCCGGATTTATCGAAGAAAGGCGCGCAGGCTGCCGTGGGGCGGCGCTGCGCCTCGTGCCATACCGATTCATATGCCGGAACCAAGGCCGTCGCCCGTCTTGCCGGCCAGCGCGAGGAATATCTGGTCAAGGCGCTGCACGACTACAAATCAGGCGTGCGATCGGGCGGCGCCGGAGCGGCGATGTCGGACGTTGCCTACCCCCTCAGCGACGAGGAAATCACCGCGCTGGCGCACTATCTGGCGCATCTGTGAGAGCCGAACGCCCTGACCCCAACACCGTCATTCCGGGATGCGCCTCTTGGCGCAGGTCCGGAATCCATAACCACGATCGGGAGTATGGATTCCGGGCTCGCGCGGAGCCTGTCATCGGGCCGCGCTTTGCACGGACCCGGTGGCGCGCCCCGGAATGACGACGGTGTTGATTGCTTCGCAGAGCCTGCGACCCTCACCCGCGCTGCTTCTCGTACGCCTTGAGATGGATGTAGGCGGTACGCAGCTTCGGCACCGGCACTTTCGCGGCATCGCCCCGCGCGACCAGATCGCCGATCACATGGTCGCCCTCGACGGGCGCCCCGGCCCTGATGTCACGGAACATCGATGCGGTCATCGGCGATGCTTCCGCCGTGAGCATGCCACGGGCGCGTTCCAGGAACGGCGCGCGCGGTGCGCGGCCCTGGGCGGTCGCGACCGCGCTGCATTCGTCGAGCATGCCAAGGATGAAATCCCGGCCGCCGGGCGCGGCCAGGATATTGCCGACCGACGTGCGCATCAGGCAGGTCGACGCCGCCAGCGAAGCCAGAAATACCCACTTCTCCCACATTTCCTGGATGATGTGTTCGCTGGCGACCCCGCCGAAATTGCCGCTCGCCACGACGTCGGCGATGGCGCGAACCCGCTCCGACAGCTTGCCGTCACGTTCGCCGAAATTGAGCGACTGCATCGGCTGCAACTGTACCACCTCGCGTTTGTCGTTGAGCGTCGCTGCGATCGCGCAGAGGCCGCCCAGCACGCGCTCGCTTCCGAACCTGCTGTCGAGCACATCGAGATGCAGCATGCCGTTGAGCATCGGAACGATCGCTGTCTGCGGTCCGACCGCCGGCGCAAACGACTTGATCGCGTCGTCGAGGTCGAAGGCCTTGCAGCTCAGCAGCACGAGATCGAACTTTTCGGTGAGCTTGTCGGCCTGCACCGTCGGCGGGGTTTTCAGGGTGACGTCGCCGTGAGGGCTCCTGATCACAAGGCCGGCGTCAGCCAGTTCGGCGGCACGTCGCGGGCGCACCAGGAAGGTGACGTCACGGCCGGCCTCGAGCATCCGGCCGCCGAAATATCCGCCGATGGCGCCGGCGCCGACCACGAGAATACGCATCGCTTGGTTCCTTTGTTGTGGATGGGCGTGTAGTGGGCGAGTAGTGAGTGGCGAATAGCGAATCGACTAACTGCAACTCGCTACTCGCCATTCGCCATTCGCCCCCTTACCACTTTTCTCCGAATGGACGAATCTCGAGTTCAAACGTCCAGGCGCTGCGCGGCTGCTGGTAGAGTTGCCAATAGGAGGCCGCGACCGAGGCCGGCGGCATCAGCAGATCCGGATTGTCGAGCGCTTCCTTGCCCCAGAGCTTTTCCCGGCGTTCGCGCACCCAGGCGGTGTCGACACCGGAATCGATGATCAGATGCGCGACATGGATGTTCCTGGGACCGAGCTCGCGCGCCATTGCCTGCGCCACGGCGCGGAGCCCGAAGTTGGCGCTGGCGAAGGCGGCAAAGCCGCTGCCGCCGCGCAGCGACGCGGTGGCGCCGGTAAAGAAGATGTTGCCCTGGCCGCGCGGCACCATCAACCGCGCCGATTCACGTCCGGCCAGGAAGCCGGCCCAGCACGCCATCTCCCAGACCTTGCGAAACACCCGGTCGGTGGTTTCCAGGATCGGGAAGTTGACGTTGGCGCCGACATTGAAGACGCACACCTCCAGCGGGGCCTGCTTGTCGGCGTCGTTGAGAAAGGCCGCGACCTCATCTTCCTTCCGCGCGTCGAGCGCGCGTGCAACAATCGATCCGCCCGCAGCCTCGATCTCCTTGACCAGCGGCTCGAGCTTGGCACCGTCCCGCCGTCCCGCGAATACGGTAAACCCTTCGGCGGCGAATTTTTTGGCTATTTCCGCGCCGATATAGTCGCCGGCGCCAATCACCGCGGCAGTCGCGTTGCGTTTCTGCATTTGTCTTCTCCACCCTGTGGGCAGTTTGGTCCCGTCATTCCGGGTTCGATGCTTTTGCATCGCCCCGGAATGACGGCGGCCGGAGGCGCTATCTGCCCGCCAACAGTTCCTCGACCTCGCGCAACTGCTCCTTGCCGAAAAACATTTCCTTGCCGACAAAGAAGGTCGGCGAGCCGAAGGCGCCGCGCTCGACCGCGGACTGGGTGTTCTCGATCAGCTTCGCCTTGACGTCGGCGTCCTGCGAACGGGCCAGCAGCTTCTTCGCATCGAGACCGGATGCGGCGAGCGCGGTGGCGGCCACTTCGGGATCGTCCATCTTCTTCGGTTCGACCCACATGTGGTGAAACGCCGCTTCAACATACCTGTCGAACACGCCCTCGAACTGCGCCGCGATGGCGGCGCGCATCAAGTTCAGCGTATTGACCGGAAAGAACGGATTCCAGGTATAGGGCCTGACCGCAAAACGTTTGACAAACCGTTCGGTTTCCAGTGCGTGAAATTCACGCTTGTTCTTGACGCCGGCCAGCGTTTCGGCCGGCGATTTGTTGTTGGTGGCCTTGAAGATGCCGCCGAGCAGGATCGGGACATATTCGAACTTGACGCCGGTGCGTTGCTCGATCGCCGGGATCGCCTCGTGACTGAGAAAGGCATTGGGGCTGCCGAAATCGAACATGAATTGCGGGGCGGTTTGGCTCACGGCGATCTCCCTCGAGACATGGCTTCTTATATGATCCCTATCATTCCAACCAGCCTATCGGTTCACGTTTGCGGGATCAACCGGCTCACGTCCCGGTGCTGGCGTGAAACGCGCTTTCTGCCAGCCTGAAAGCGTGGTCGCGCACGTCAGTGGGCCATCCGGCGATCAATTTCTCGAAACGCGCCGGGTCGGGCGCGAACAGCGCGCGGATCGCTTCTTCGTAATGCGGCCGGTTGCCGGCCATCGCGGCCATGAAGCGATAGGCCGCTTCCTGGGCCTGGCGCGGACGATCCCGGTCGTCGCCGCTGC
>JBDTKD010000422.1:0-3524 GCA_039935515.1 Bradyrhizobium sp. | reverse complement strand
TAGCACGACCGATCTTGAACGCGAGATCACTCAAGAATTACTAAACCTTCCATCGATTCGTGAATCGCAGCCGGCCGATTTCGCGCCGCCCTCGGTACGCGCGCCGGCCCTCTCGATGCCGGACTATGTCGAACATCGCGACGGGACCACGGAGATCGGCAGGTTGTCGGCGGAAGCCGTTGTCCGCGAATACGAAGCTGCGGCCAAAGAGATCGAGGCGATGGGCGCGGAGTTGATTGAACGCGTCAAGCAATGCGCGGCGATGACCCGCGATGCGTTCGCCGTGACCGAGGGATTGAAGGAAACCGCAGAGCGCTACCGCGAGGAGGCCAAGCGCATCTTCCTTGAAATTGAGAACTGTTCGCTGGTGACGGCGGAGGTCCGCAAAACCTGCACCGAACTGAAGCGAAAGATCGCCGCTCCGGCAGCAACAGTGCGATGATCGCCCATTCTGAGTCCGTCAAATCGAAGCGTGCCATCAAAGCCTCCATTTGGAAGCCTTGAATCCCTCCCTCTCGTCGACGACAAGGGGTTTGAGCACAGAACCTAGGGCCGGCCGGCCCTGGGCCCCGGGATCAAGCTTTGCGGGATGTCGGCCAAGTTCATGGAGCCTGCAATCTTCTCTCAGCGATGGTTCTGCTCCATCGCAGGAACTTGCGAAAAAGCTCGTTGCGCGCCTCTGGTGAGGCCGTTTCCTGGTGTCGCGACGCCAGGAAACGCTCGAACTCCGCCATTGAAGATTGAGTGGGATTAATCAGGAGCGGAAGATCTGCGGCATTTCCGTTGCCTACGACCAGTACCAAGAAGGCTGATATCGCGAGAAGCTGGGCGGAGCGTTTGAGCGCAATGAATGTGAGCACGTTGCAGCCTCGAGATCGGAGAGTTGGGCCAGTACCTCGCAACACGTCGGTCAGAGTTGGACTTTACCCGATCATAGTAAATGTTTTATTAATTGAAATGCCCTTGGGTTCGCGTACTCATCTCTCCTCGCCCCTTGCACGAAGGGATACCGGATCCTCTTCGGGAATCGTCTTTGGGGCGCGCCGCGTGGCGCGCAGGCCTTCTGTTATCGCCGGGTTTAATTCTCGCTCCGGCATCCCCACATACTATTCATGACCCAATGGCAAAAACCCGTCACCCGCGAGCCACCGAAGACGAAGGCTGAGCTGCGCGAGATGCTGGCCGAGGCCGTCAGTAACACGCAGGCAGAGCTGAAGCGCCTGCCGAAGGCCAAGTAAGACGAAAAAGGACGACCCGCATGAGGCGAGCCGGTGTTCGCTTAAGCGCAGCCGGAGCATTCGCGCTCCGGCGCTGACGAGAAAAATCAGCTATTGCTTTTCATAGACGGCGACACTGTTGATTTTCTCACCGTTCGCGCCAGTGCCTTCGGTAGTAACCGTAAAAATCCTACCATCACTGGATACTGCGTTAGAGCCGGTTTGAACTGCTTTTCCGGCTTTCGAGCGTACCCAATTCACGTGGTAAGCGTCGACTGGCGTGTAGGTGGTTGCGTCGAATATAGGATTGCCTGTTGTTGGGTGGGGCTTCCCATCGTAAATGTGCATAAAGACGATTTTTGTCGCCTGACCTTGTGCGTCTGTGGTCTCGGCCGTGTCCTTTAGATCTTGGCCCGAACCTTCGAAGTTCAGGGTTTGGGACTTCGGCGGCGGACCAGGACTAAATTTTGATTTATCGAGATTGAGTTTCCACTTCCCTATCAGTGGACTGGTCTGCGCGAGCCCAACCTGTGGTGCTGCCATGGCGAATACAGCGACCGAGAAACCTGCAATAAGTATGGTACGTCGGTTCATGATGTTCCTCCTTGCTGCATGTCGGTTGATTTTTAGATAGCTCACCGGCCGATGACGCCCTTGCGGCCATTCGCTCTTTGGAACCTCGTCAGGCGCTGTGGGCTGCGGGCAGTTGCAGTGAAAGGGCGTCGCCGCCACGGACATGCATAATCGTGTCCGTGTGCCACCCTAGCCGAAGTTGGAGCTCTTTGCTCAAATTTAGCTGGCCTGGCCGGACGGAAGTGCGCCTCCAATCGTTCGCATCGCGCTTGATTGCGCGAGCGAACTCACACATGAGCAAATTCCGAAATGCTGCTGCCTCTAATTCAGGGTCAACGAGCGCGGTCGGAAACGCAACCGATTATCCGTCGCCCCGGCACGAATTCTGCCGGCACAGCTGGCGCCTCAGACAGTGCACTCACGCTTGGATCACAGAAGAAGCCGCGGACTTCCGCCCGCGGCCTTCTGCTTTCAAGTTGTTGTCTTAGTAGTGACCGATGCCGACGCTCACACCGGGGGCGCTGAAGCCGATACCGCCGCGGTCCTCATAGTCACGATCGTAGTAGCCACGGCGCTCATAACGCTCGCGGGGAGCGTATCCATAAGAATCGCGGTCGCGGATGATGACGCGGCGTTCACCCTGTGCCCGCCAGCAACGGCCGTTTTCATTACAGACCATGCGGACGTTTTGGATGTTGCTCTCCGGTGCCACTGTTACATTGGCGGAAAGCGGTGCAGCTGAAGCAGCAGTCATGAAAAGCGTACTTGCGCCGACTGCTAGAAAGATTGCGCTCTTAATCATGGCGTTTCTCCTGATTGTGTCAGGTGGAACAATAGGCTCGTGAGCCATCCGTTCCCTCACCAGAACGATTGCCTTGGCCATGGTGACAA
The DNA here is from genome assembly GCA_039935515.1 of Bradyrhizobium sp. Lineage (GTDB taxonomy): Bacteria > Pseudomonadota > Alphaproteobacteria > Rhizobiales > Xanthobacteraceae > Bradyrhizobium. The sequence goes on along the minus strand of JBDTKD010000422.1, from coordinate 843 downwards.
AACAAAATCTGGTATCGATGGAACTTTTCTCCGCCAGAGAAACGGTTCAGCCAGCGGACATCAGAGGCGGTCGCTTTTGGCCCTCAGACCCCGAATATTTCTAGGTCGCGGGATGGGATCGGCTATCGAAGACCTGCCGCGAGGAACGGCATTTTTGGATGCAGAGACTCGACGCTAAAATCGGCCTGAGAAACGGCAAGCGCCACCGGAGACCGATCGCGCGCAAACACACCGGCGAAAATCCCCACAGAAACGGCCCATCTGGAACGGGCGCCGGGATTTCGGGTTTGGTGGGACTGGATGGTGGTGCGGGCAGTCAGCTGCGAACCGGTCTCGCTGTTATTTTGGCGAAAACAGGGTGATTTTCGAGAAAAACACCGAAACGACGACCGGAAACTTGAGAAAGCCCTGCAGCGCAGGCATTTCCTGAATATCTGCGAAATTCCATAACAGGGAGAAACAGGGAGGGCCCTTCGGGTTCAACACCGAAGCCGGCCCAACCGAACAGCGAGGGCGGTAGAGACCTTGCCTCAGGCCGCCGATTCACCTAATAAAAAACGTATCGGAGCTTCTTTGGATTTCCTGTACCGCACTCAACCATCGCCGTGTTTACGTCCGAGAGCCGCGCCAAGATTCTGGCGGTCGGCGGATCCACCTCATGGGTCGTGGCAGAGAAGCAGGCCCGTCGAAGAGAGTTTTTGGTCTGCATCCGCAATGCCCGGGAGGTTGATTTCGCCGACCATGAACCCCATGGGACGGCCTTTCTGGTTGGCCGAATCAGCGGCCTGAAGCCCTTTGGAGTCGACAGAAAGGGCATGCCGCGGTGGATCATTGAGCTCAGCG
>JBDTKD010000421.1:0-6613 GCA_039935515.1 Bradyrhizobium sp. | reverse complement strand
CCAGGCGATCGAATACGAGGCGCGGCGGCAGATCGAAATCCTCGAAGATGGCGGCGCCATCGAGCAGGAGACCCGGCTGTTCGATCCGAACAAGGGCGAGACGCGCTCGATGCGTTCCAAGGAAGAGGCGCACGACTACCGCTATTTCCCGGATCCCGATTTGCTGCCGTTGGAACTGACGCAGGAATATGTCGATGGCCTGAAGGCCGATCTGCCGGAATTGCCGGACCAGAAGAAGGCCCGCTTCATCGCCGAACTCGGGCTTTCGGGCTATGATGCCGGCGTGCTGGTGGCCGAACGCGAGAGCGCCGCGTTCTACGAGAGTGTGCTGGCAAAGCTCGCAGACCGCGGCCGTGACGGCAAGCTCGCCGCCAACTGGGTGATCAACGAGCTGTTCGGCCGGCTCAACAAGGAAGGCCGCGACATATCGGCCTCGCCGGTTTCGGCGGGACAGCTTGGCGCCATCGTCGATCTGATCGGCGAGGGCACCATCTCCGGCAAGATCGCCAAGGACCTGTTCGAAATCGTCTGGCAGGAGGGCGGCGATCCCAGGACGCTGGTCGAAGCGCGCGGCATGAAGCAGGTCACCGATGTCGGGGCGATCGAGAAGGTGGTCGACGACATCATCGCCGCCAATCCCGACAAGGTCGCGCAGGCCCGTGCCAAGCCGCAGCTGATCGGCTGGTTCGTCGGCCAGGTGATGAAGTCGTCCGGCGGCAAGGCCAATCCGCAATCGGTCAACGATCTCTTGAAGTCCAAACTCGGCGTCTGAACATCGCGCCATACGGCGCTTACGCCCGCGTCGCCTCGTCTCGGCGGCGATCGGCGTCGTCGAATCGGCTGCGGCGATTCGCGCAAAAACCCGGTTTTGGCGAGCGGCGATGCGACGCGGTGCCGTTAACCGAGAAAATTTTTTCATTGCCAAAAACCGCGACTCAGAGTCCGCGCGAGTCGCTTTCAGGCGGCATCGGCGAGTCGCGTCGATGTCGAATACGTTGCGATCATCGGATGCGTGAATGACGAAAGCGCCTGCAGCGCGGGCATTTCCTGCGATATTGACAATCGAAAGCCTCGCGTTTCCGCGCCTTACTCGCATCGCCGTGCACATGCTCGTTGGTGCTGCCGACCCGCGCGCGTGACACGCGCTCGCAGCGGCCTGTCAACACTTCCTTAAGCGGGACGCTGTTTTTTTCAGTGTGTTGGTGTATTCGGGATGTAGTGCATTTCGATTCCCGAGTGCACGCAGCGATAAAGCGATCTCACTACATTAGGAGGGCAACATGGCCAAGAAAGCGAAGAAGGCGAAGAAGGCGAAGAGCGCAGTGAAGAAGACTGCGAAGAAGACCCGCAGGGTCGCCAAGAAGAAGAAGTAAATCTCGCTTAAGCAATTGCCGGCGGCTTGATGCCGGCGACGTCACAAGAGCCATCAGAACGATTTGCGCTTCGCAGCGGAATTCAAGCCGGCGGCTCCGGTCGACGAGAGAGGGTGTCGGCGAGACATCAGGTCAAACGGCTGGATCGTCTTTCGCGGAGTTCGCTCCGGGAAAACCGGTCCGGCAGAAGAAACAGGTTTTCTTCGTTCGGTGCGGATCTGTAGATCCGCAATTTCATCGGGCTCTGAAGCCGCAAGGTGAAATCTGGTCCTGACGTGTTCGCCGACGCCCTCGTTCGAAGCCAGCGCAGCCGCTGCCTGGCAGGCCGCTTCCCCCAATCATTCACATGCATTCTGGCCCTCCACGGCTTATGGGGCGGTGGTGCGCCGCGGGTGGCTCTCCGCATGCGGGCGGTCAGCGAACGCCGCGGCGGCGCCGAGCATGCCTGCGCCGATGGTTATCATTTGGCGAAGCCGCAGGGTAAACCGAATCCTCCGGCCGGCCCGCAATCCGCGCCAGACGGCCACTTTTTCGATTTCGCGGCTGCCCCGCGCCAATCCGCATTCACCTTCGATTCATCGCGATACTTAAACTGCCCTTCAAATTTGATCGGCATGATTCCCGCAACAAGCCGGCAATGGCGGTGAGGCAATAGCGGGACGTTCGACCAGTGGGCAGGCGCCGCGCTCGACAACGAGGCGGCAAAAAACAAAGGGAGACGACGGATGTTTCAGGGGCACATCGATCTGGATGCAGCGACGGCGGTGGAAGCAAGCGCCATTCCCGACGTGCTGTTCGAACGCGGCCTGTATTGGGCGAGCGGGCGTTCCGGCGTGGTCAATCTCGTTGCCGCGCATAAATGGTTCAACCTCGCCGCCCTCAAGGGCCGCAGCGATGCCATCCAGTTGCGCCGCGAGGTCGCCGAGATGATGTCCGAACTCGAGATCGCCACCGCCCAGCGCGAGGCCAGAGCCTGGATAACCGCGCACTAAGGGCGAGCGCGGACGGCGATGCGGGCGGGTGGGCTTTTTATCCGGCGCTCCGATCTGCTCTACGGTAGCCAATAGGACTCGGAACCCGGCCGGCCACATACTGTCCGTCCGACCGACGGCGGCTTGCGAAATGTCGATCCTGCAGCAAATATTGTGCAATCATTTCAAATAGATGGATTTGTTGCCGAAACCGGCTTTCGTTTGAGAGCCGCTGTGGCTTCTAGGTGACAGCCTTTGGCTCGAATCCGGGTATGATGCCGCATCGTTTGGAACGCTGATTGGGGATTTGGTTATGATGAAGTTGGCCATCGCGCTCATTGCCAGTGCGGCGCTTACCGGATCGGCCGTTGCGGCTGACCTTCCGGCCAGGACCTATACCAAAGCCCCGATGATGGCCCCGGTCCCGAGCTGGACCGGCTTCTATATCTTCGGCGGTGTCGGCGGCGGCGTGTGGGACGCAAATACAGGCGTAGTCAACACTGCGACGGGTGCTTGCATTCTTTGCGCGACCAACAAGCAGGGCGGCGACGGCTGGTACGGTACGGTCGGTGCGGGCTACGATTGGCAGTTTAGCCAGAGCTGGGTGCTCGGCATTTTGGCCGACGGTCAGTTTGGCAGCCTGAAGGGTTCGATCGGCGATGGCTTGCTTGGCCTGAACGGCGTTGTGAGCAATAACGAGAAGCTTAGGGATACTTGGGCAGTAGGCGCTCGCATTGGCTACCTGGTGGCGCCAAGCGTGCTTTCCTACGTCAATGGCGGTTACACCGGCTCGAGTTGGTCGGGTACTACCCTGCTCGACGCGGCTACGGTTACGCCATCCGGTTTCCACACCAACAGCTTCAACACTCAAGGATGGTTCGTTGGCGGCGGCGTCGAGAACAGCCTGGACTTCTTCGGTATTTCTGCACCGGGCCTGTTCATGAAAACTGAATACCGCGCTGCTTACTTTGACAACAGTAACCTCACGGTTCTTAACGACGTCACGAACATAAGCACCGGGACGGCTATCAACTTCCATCCGCTGGTGCAGACCGTCAGCACCTCGCTGGTCTATCGGTTCAACTGGAGTGGCCCCGTGGTCGCGAAGTACTGACCTGGCGTCGAGATGTCGATATAAAGGACAGAAAGCCTCGGTATCTTCCGGGGCTTTTTTGTGCCGCCTGACGCGGCCTATACTCGACCGCGCGCCCAAGGGCCATGAGCGAGCCCGCTCCATCACGGGACTGTTGCTGGACCCCCGTCGGCCGCGCTTATAAGCAATCGGCGCAAGGACAATTTACTGGGCGGCCCATGCCGAAGCATCCATCTTTGCCGTCCGTCAGCCGGGGAAACCACCCGGCCCGGATACTCGAACGCGCCGCCCTCGCGCTGCGGATGCAGCATTTCGGCGAGGCCGAGCAACTCGCTGCCGAAGTCCTGAGAACAAGCCGGACCGACACCGCCGCCACGATGATCCTGGCTCAGGCCCTGATCGCTCAGAACCGGGGAGGGGAGGCGATAGCGCCCCTCGAGAAGGCAGCGCGCCGCGGCAGCGATGCGAGGATCGAAACCCTGCTTGGCGCAGGGCTTGGCAGCGCCGGACGCGGCGCGGAGGCGATTGAACAACTGCGCCGGACCGCCGCGCGGCCCCCGCCCTTTCTGCCGGCGTTCCAGGAACTCGCGGGCCAGCTTGCCAAGGCCGGACGCGTCGAGGAGGCCATCGCCGTCGCCGAAAGCGCTCTCGCATTGGCGCCTGAAAGCGTCGATCTGCAACTGGACCTAGCGCGCCTCCACCTCTACCGCAACGACCGCGGCAAGGCGCGCGCGATCCTTTTGAATGCGCGCGAAGCTGCGCCGGGGCGGCCCGAGATCCTCGCGGAGCTCGGTCGCATCCTGCTTTTGGACGGCGAATATGCCGCTGCCGCCGATGTCTTCCGGCATGCGCTGGGGCTGCGTCCCGACGATGCGTTGACGCGCGCCGATCTCGCCGCCTGCCTTTTGGAAATGGGTGACCGCGACGCCGGCGAAGCCAACCTGAGTTCGGCGCTGCGCGGCCGGCCTCAGATGGTTGGTCGAACCACCCACGCGCTCGCCGCCTCGTCGCACGGCCGCTTCTTCTTCCGTCCGAGCACGCTCGCCAAATTCCTGCAGGGCGACCGCTCCGAGCCGTCTACGCCCTGAATTTCCGACGGTAGAGGCCTGGCTCGCGACTGATCGCCTTCCTGAGCTCATGCACGCGCTGCGTCTCCTCGGCCGTGAACGGGGCGGTATGCGCGACCCAGTTTTCCCGCTTCACCAGCACGCACTGCGCGATCGGCGTGCCCCTCGGCAGCACGCCGCTGAAATCAACGTCATGCCAGTGCGCCGGGAAATCAATCCAGCCGTCACGATAGCGGTCGCAATCGACCAGGCCGCTCAGCGTGGTGAATGGCAGATCAAAGCGATTGATCGGATGGGTGAACAACAGGGCATAGCCTTCCGGCGCTTCGATGGTCCAAAGATTGTGAAACTTGATCACGAACCGGTCGGGCTCGAACAGTGGCGTGTCGATGACCTGGCTTGCATCATGGAAACCGATTGGCGAACGCGGGAAATCGAGCGCTCCACCGGGCGGGATATCATTGTCCCAGGTGATCGCTCCCTTCTCGACCCTGAGATCGCAGATCAGTGGAATCAGGAATCCGCAGGTCATGGCGTCGACGAACGGAGGGCAGCGCTTGATCGTATCCTCGTCGCGCATGTTGATCGCGTTGAAGGCCTGCATCGGCATCGCCCTGAGCCAGCCGGGAAGGCCTGATGTCGCGGCTATCGGCGGCGGCAGCTTTCCATAGAGCTCCGGCGGGCAGCGGAATTTGAGCGCGAGAGGTTCATTGCTGGTCACGTTTCTCGTCTTTCGTTTGGTCGCCTCGGGACATCCTGGCCGAGCACGGCCCGGCACATTGCACAATGAGGATTCGGACAATCATCGAGTCCGAGGGCGACCTGGAGCAGAAATCCCTGCAACCTCTCGACAACCCGTCGGCAAAAGGTTGTCACCTAGAGGACGGGGACGGCAAGGGAAAAGCGCCGCTCTCGGCCGGCCGCATGTGGTTGTATTGATCGCTGTTTCTACGCCACCGCCAGAACATCCCCTGCTGGCGGTTTCCGTCAAAACGTCAATGATATCCATGATCCGAGCGCCAAGCCGCCGCGATACAGATTTTTGCGGTTGCGGGCTGTACCGAGGAGTGGTACATAGATGCACAGACGGGGCTGCTGCGTGATCGTGAGCTTTCGGGACGAGTGGCTGCGTGCCTTCTTCGTCGAGGATGCGCGGTCGCGGCACATCCCTTCCGATCTCGAAAGCCGGCTCTTCCGCAAGCTCCAGATGATCGACGACGCGACGACCGATCAGGACTTGCGGGTACCGCCGAGCAATCACTTCGAGAAGTTGCGCGGCAACCTGGCTGGCTTCCATTCGATCCGCGTCAACAACCAGTGGCGGCTGGTCTTCCGCTGGGACGGCAGCCGCGGCGAAGCAGAGGGTGTCTATCTCGACGACCACAGTTACAGATGAGGCGAACCATGCTGACGACGAAGCGCAAGCCGGCCACGGTCGGCGAGATTCTGATCGAGGAGTTCATGCAGCCGATGGGGTTGACGCAGGCTGCCCTATCCGAGGCGATGGGCGTTCAGCGCAAGCACGTCAATGAGCTATGCAAGAACCGCCGGAACGTGACGGCAGCGACCGCGCTCATCCTCGCCCGCGTATTCGGCAACAGCCCGGATTTCTGGCTCAACGTGCAGCGCCGCAGCGATCTGTGGAAAGCGATGAACAGTCCCCGCGAGCGAGAGCGGATCGAACGCGCGAAGCCGCTGGGTGCGGCTGCGTGATCCCTGCACCGCGCTGTCGTGCCGAGCTCGACGTGTTCGAGGCGTGGTTCGGCGACCTCTTCGACGAACTGTTCGGGCCGAACCGATGATCTGACAATGAGACACATCCTGTGACCGTGCCGCTACACGCTGCCCTCTACCTGCGCGTCTCGACGGCGCGGCAGGCAGGATGGCGGAGACGGAGGGATTCGAACCCTCGATAGGGCTTTACAACCCTATAACGGTTTAGCAAACCGCCGCCTTCAGCCTCTCGGCCACATCTCCGTCATGCCCGTTACGACCGCAGCAAGTTGCGATATCCGAGCGATCTGACCGACGACGAATGGGGACTGGTTGAACCGCTGATCCCGCCGGGCAAGACTGGCGGTGGCAAGCGCACGGTGATCATGCGGGAGG
>JBDTKD010000420.1:0-5146 GCA_039935515.1 Bradyrhizobium sp. | reverse complement strand
TGCCAGCGGCAAGCTTGACCAGCGAATCCGTGCCGGCGCCCAGATAATCATGAGCATAGGTGAAATCCGCCTTGGCGCCGATCACGCCGATCTTGAGATGCCCGCTGCGCCAGCGCTTGCGGATACGCGCATTGAGGACGGCAGCCTCCTTGCGCGGATTCGAGCCGACGATCAGCAGCGCGTCGGCCTGTTCGATGCCGACAATGGTCGGATTGAAAATGTATGAGGCGCGGCCGGCCGCGGCATCGAAGCCGTCGCCACCCTGGGTCGCGAGATTGACCGAGCCGCATCTCGCCAAAAGGTCCTTCAGCGCAAACATCTCTTCTACCGCGGCAAGATCGCCGGCGATGGCGCCGATGCGCTTGCCGTCGATGCGGCCGCCTTTGGCCGCGATCGCGGCGAAGGCCTCCGCCCACGACGCCGCGCGGAGCTGGCCGTTGTCCCGGATATAGGGGCGATCAAGCCGCTGGGTGCGCAGACCGTCGACGATGTGACGGGTCTTGTCGGAAATCCATTCCTCGTTCACCGCCTCGTTGACGCGCGGCAGAATCCGCATCACCTCGCGGCCGCGGGTGTCGACCCGGATCGCCGAACCGACGCCGTCCATGACGTCGATCGACTGGGTCTTGCCCAGCTCCCACGGACGCGCCGCGAACGCATAGGGCTTCGAGGTCAATGCCCCGACCGGGCAGATATCGACGAGATTGCCCTGCAACTCCGACGTCAGCGCATGTTCGAGATAGGTGGTGATCTCCATGTCCTCGCCGCGGCCGGTAGCTCCCATTTCCGGGGCGCCGCAGACTTCGGCGGAAAAGCGGACGCAGCGGGTGCACTGGATGCAGCGGTTCATCGAGGTCTTGACCAGCGCGCCGAGGTACTTGTCCTCGACCGCCCGCTTGTTTTCGGCAAAGCGGCTGGTATCGACGCCATAGCCCATGGCCTGATCCTGCAGGTCGCACTCGCCGCCCTGATCGCAGATCGGGCAATCCAGCGGGTGGTTGATCAGCAGGAATTCCATCACGCCTTCGCGCGCTTTCTTCACCATCGGCGAGCGGGTCGAGATTTCCGGGGGCTCGCCCTTGGGTCCGGGACGGCAATCGCGAACGCCCCAGGCGCAGCTTGCGACCGGCTTCGGCCCGCCCTTCACCTCGACCAGGCACATCCGGCAATTGCCGGCGATCGACAGCCGCTCGTGGTAGCAAAACCGCGGAATCTCGGCGCCCGCCGCCTCGCAGGCCTGTAGCAGCGTATACTCGGCGGGAACATCGATCTCTTTGCCATCGATGATGAGTTTGGTCATTGCGGTCTCAAGTCTTTCCGAGCTTGCAATCGGGTGGCGTGACGCTGGCGGTCGTCATGGATGCCTTCACCCATCGCTGGGTGTCGGCGCTGTAGGTCGCGAGGTAAGCCGGTTCGGCCTGGTTCTTCTCGCACAGGAACGGCAGATGCGGTTTCAAATCGTAATCGCAGGAGGCCTGCCATTCGGGCCGGCCGGCGAAGGCGGCGGTGGCTTCCTCGCAGGCATAGAGAAAATAGGACACGAAACTCTCATATTGAACCCTCTCGTCCGGGCTGCCCGCCTTGATCGCATCGTAATCGGGCTGCGAGAATTTGGGGTTCCGGAACGCCAGATCGGTATAGCCCAGAAACGCCTGCCGCGCGCTCGCCGCGCGCGTATTCGACCTGATTTCGTTGATCTGGAACAGGATCGCCACAAAACCAAGCAGCGCCACGGCCGCCTGCGCCATCTGCGCCAGCGTCCCGTATTTCTGCCACCAGAAAATGCTCGGCTGCGACATCGGCGCTACTCCGCCGCGACCATATGGTCGGGATCGAGAATCCCGACATCGTCGATATCCGCCTTGTGCGAATATTCATCGATCCGCTGCTCGATCTCGTAGCGGAAATGCGCGATCAGGCCCTGGATCGGCCAGGCCGCGGCGTCGCCGAGCGCGCAGATGGTGTGACCCTCGACCTGCTTCGTCACCTCGAGCAGCATGTCGATCTCGCGCTTGTGGGCGCGACCCTCGGCCATGCGGGTCAGCACCCGCCACATCCACCCCGTGCCCTCGCGGCAAGGCGTGCACTGGCCGCAGCTCTCGTGCTTGTAGAAATAGGAAATGCGCGCGATGGCCCGGATCAGGTCGGTCGACTTGTCCATCACGATGACGGCGGCGGTGCCGAGCCCGGAGCGCAGCTTGCCCAGGCTGTCGAAATCCATCGGGGTATCGATGATCTGCTCGGCCGGGACCATGCGCACCGACGAACCGCCGGGGATCACCGCCTTGAGGTTGTCCCAGCCGCCGCGGATGCCGCCGCAATGGCGCTCGATCAACTCGCGGAACGGGATGCCCATCGCCTCTTCGACATTGCAGGGACGTTCGACATGGCCGGAGATGCAGAACAGCTTGGTGCCGACATTGTTGGGCCGCCCGATACCGGCAAACCACGCCGCGCCGCGCCGCAGGATGTCCGGCGCCACCGCGATCGACTCGACATTGTTGACCGTGGTCGGGCAGCCGTAGAGCCCGACATTGGCGGGGAACGGCGGCTTCAGCCGCGGCTGGCCCTTCTTGCCTTCGAGGCTCTCGAGCAGCGCGGTCTCTTCACCGCAGATATAGGCGCCGGCGCCGTGGGTCACATACAGATCGAACGGCCAGCCATTGACATTGTCCTTGCCGATCAACTTCGCCTCATAGGCCTGATCGACCGCGGTCTGCAGATGCTCGCGCTCGCGGATGAATTCGCCGCGCACATAGACGTAGCAGGCATGCGCCCCCATCGCGAAGCTCGCGATCAGGCAGCCCTCGACCAGCAAATGCGGATCGTGCCGCATGATCTCCCGATCCTTGCAGGTGCCGGGTTCGGACTCGTCGGCATTGACCACGAGATAGCTCGGCCGGCCGTCGGTGGATTCCTTCGGCATGAACGACCATTTGAGCCCGGTCGGAAATCCGGCGCCGCCACGGCCGCGCAGGCCCGAGGCCTTCATCTCGTTGATGATCCAGTCGCGGCCCTTGTCGATGATCGCCTTGGTGCCGTCCCATGCGCCGCGGCGGCGCGCGCCGTCGAGGCCCCAGTCCTGCAGGCCGTAGAGATTGCGGAAGATACGGTCCTTGTCGTCAAGCATGACTTGAAGCTTCCCCGGATCGGCGAATGGATCGTGCGTGAGCAGGCATCATGTAGTTTCCTTCAGCGTGGTCGGTCCGCCGACTGGCGCCGAGAACTGGCGGCCGTTCTGCGGGCCCGGCTGCACCGGCTTGCCGGAAGCAAAGCCGTCCAGCACCCTGCCGAAGCTTTCCTTGGTCAGGTCCTCGTAGGTGTCCTTCCAGATCAGCACCATCGGCGCGTTCACGCAGGCGCCGAGGCACTCGACCTCCTCCCAGCTGAAATTGCCGTCCTTGGACAACTGGAAGGGATCGTGGTGGATGCGGCCTTGGCAGACCTCGATCAGGTCGCCGGCGCCTCGCAGCCGGCACGGCGTGGTGCCGCAGACCTGAACATGGGCCTTCCTGCCGACCGGCTGCAGCTGAAACATGGTGTAGAAGGTCGCGATCTCCAGCATGCGGATGTAGGGCATCTCGAGCAGGTCCGCGACCGCGCGGATCGCCGCCTCCGAAATCCAACCTTCATGCTGTTCCTGCACCCGCCACAGGATCGCGATCGCTGCCGAGGCCTGCCGGCCCTCCGGGTATTTGGCGATCTGCTGCTTCGCCCAGGCCAGGGTTTCCGCGGTGAACGCGAAACTGGCGGGCTGCATTTCCTTGGGTGCAAGGCGGCGGAGGGACATCTCTCTCAGTCTCTCATTGCGTGCGGCGCGCGGCGTTGGCGTTCAGGGCATTGATCCGATCCAGCCAGAACTCGCTTGCGGTACCGAATACATTATAACCGACGTTGGACGAAACCTTGATGCGGTCGAGAATGGAAAGCTCGGTGACGGTTTCGAGACGACGGCTTCTGGGATCGTAGACGATCAGCTTCAGCGGCGTCTGTTCAATGATATAGCGCGACACGGTATGCCGGGGGTCGTTGCCGTGCTCTTCGCACAATATCACGCTGTCGCCCTGCAACAGCCGCGTGCCGCCTTTGATGGCGTCGATTTCGACACCCTCGACATCGAGCTTGATCAGGTACCTGCCGCCGGCGGATACCTTGCCGTCGTCGAGCAGATTGTCGAGCGCGATGACCGCCACTTCCTCACCGCCGTTGGCCGGATCGCCGGCGATGCTGAACGCCTCGTGCTTGGTGCCGGAGAGCCGCGCCCTTCCTCTGGCCGCGCCGATCGCGCATCTCATCAATTCGAACCGGTTGCCGTTGATCTCGGCATTGTTCCTGAGCTTGGCAAAATTCTGCGACGACGGCTCGATCGCGATCGCCTTGTGCGAGCCGAGCGGCGCGCTCGAGACCAGCACCGACCAGTAGCCATAATTGGCGCCGCAATCGATCAGTGTGAAGTCGACGGCGGCCGAATCGCGAAACAGCAGTTCGAGTTCGTCCTCATAATGGTAGGAACGATTGAGCAGCTTGCTCCAGTAACCGTCGCCATAGGGAAATTCGAAGGTCGCGTCCGCGTTGAGCTTGATCGCGATGTTGCGATCGGGCAGCGTCCTGCGCAGCAGATTGGCGCAGCCGATGTAGCCGCGATGCGAAAAGTGCGACGATATTTTCGAGCCGGTGGCCAGCGCCAGCGCAGCCGTCCGCTCCCACAGATTGGCTCCTGCAAGAACCCCCGAGGTGCGGTCAAACTGGATGGGCGCCTGCGCCATCACCGGTCGACCTCTCCGAACACGATGTCGAGCGAGCCCAGGATCGCGGAGACGTCGGCCAGGAGGTGACCCCTGCAGATGAAAGCCATCGCCTGCAGATGGGCAAAGCCCGGCGCCCGGATCTTGCATTTGTAGGGCTTGTTGCTGCCGTCGGCGACCAGATAGACGCCGAACTCGCCCTTCGGCGCCTCGACCGCGGCATAGACCTCGCCGGCCGGCACATGGAAGCCCTCGGTATAAAGCTTGAAATGATGGATCAGGGCTTCCATCGAGCGCTTCATCACGGCCCGACGTGGCGGGAAGATCTTGTTGTCTTCGATGGCGACGGGTCCCTGCCCTTCGGCCGCGCGCAGCTTCGCGATGCACTGTCTCATGATGCG
>JBDTKD010000419.1:0-2644 GCA_039935515.1 Bradyrhizobium sp. | reverse complement strand
GAAGCCGCAATATAGGCCTGGATCCGATCCAGGGTGTCGATGGTGATACGCTTGCCCTCGCGCAGCCGATGCACCAGCTTGCCGTCGTTGACGGCACGGCGGCCGAACGTCGATTCCGCCATCTCCGCCTGGCGGCAGAATTCGGTGATCTGGCTGAGAATCTGGTCGTTTTTCATCAGGCCGGAATTGGGACGATGGGGTGGGCAGCGGCAGATCGCGCCCGTGTACCATCATCTGCCCAACGGGGAAATGCGGACGGCTACCGTTTCAGACGTGCTTTTTGGCAAGCACGGCAATGCGCTGGGCTTCGAGACCAACCTCCCGGAACTGACCGGTCGCTGCGGTGATTTGACCGCAGAAATAGAGCCCGGGTTCCCTGGTCGTCCGACCTGTCAGAAGCGGCATCCCATGCTCGTCGAGGACACCTTTCACATCGGGCATCAGTTGGCGCAGGTCGGGACGGAAGCCGGTGGCAAGAATGATCGCGTCGAATTCTTCGCCCTCTTGGTCGCAAAACACGACCGTATCGGAGGTCAGGCGATCGATGCCCCCGCATATCTTGATGGAGCCATCCCTGATTCTGTCGAGGGTGCCGATATCGATCAGCGGCACCCGTCCACGCTCCTGGATCAGCTGCAGCGGTCCCTTTGCCGCAAGGCGCAAACCCAATTTGTCGATCCGACCAAGGGCGAGGCGCAATATCGGAGCATTGATCCGGTCGACCAGCCGTGCCGGCAGATATTGATAGAAGATGGCCCAGGTCACGATCGGAAAACCCAACAGATCGCGTGGCAGGACCTGCACCGGGCCGCGAACCGAAAGCGTGACATCGACGCCAGACTTGGCGAGATCCAGGGCGATCTCACCGCCGGAATTGCCAAATCCGACAACCAGCACGCGTTTTCCCGCATACGGCGTCGGATTGCGATATTCACTGCTGTGGATGACCGGACCCCGATAAAGCTCCATGCCGGGCCAGGAGGGGCGATACGGCGCATCGGCCAGGCCCGTCGCAACGACCGCAACAGGCGCGGATATCGAGTCTCGGGCTGTATCCGCAAACCATCGTCCACTCTCGCTCCAAAGGCCGCAAACCGTCGTATTGAAAACCGGCTGGATATCAAAGCGGGCGGCGTAGTTCTCGAGATACTCGACCACCTGTTGCCGAGACGGATACAGCGGATAGGTTCGCGGCATGGCCATGCCGGGCAAGCCGGAATGCTTGCGATCCGAATGCAGATGAAGGCGATCGTAATGGCGTCGCCAGACTGAACCGACGCTATCAGCCTTCTCAAGCACGGTAGCGCGGAGCCCCGCCTTGCGCATGGTCATGGCGCAAGCGAGACCCGCCGGGCCAGCACCCACGATGATGGCGTCAAGGCTTGACGACATGATGGCTCCCGCTTTGCTCATTGCTCCGTCATTGCGAGGAGCCTTGGCGACGAAGCAACGGCGGGAAACCTAGTTCCCCCACACCTCATTGGCGATATCGACGACGCGCCTCAGCTTGGCCCATTGCTCTTCCTCGGAGAGGATGTTGCCCTCCTCGGTGGAGGCGAAGCCGCATTGCGGCGACAGCGCAAGTTGATCCAGCGGAGCGAATCTGGCGGCCTCTTCCAGCCTGCGCTTGATGTCGTCCTTGCTTTCGAGCGCGCCGGTCTTCGAGGTAATGACGCCGACCACCACGATCTTGTTGCCCTTTGGCAGATAACGCAGCGGCTCGAAGCCACCGGCCCGGTCGGAATCATATTCGAGAAAGTAGCCGTCGTAATTGGTGCCAGCCAGCATGGTCTCCGCCACCGGCTCGTAGCCGCCGGAGGAAATCCAGGTGGAGCGGAAATTGCCGCGGCAGACATGCGTGGTGATCACCATGTCGGCCGGCCGCTCGGCAATCGCATAATTGATGACGCGCGCATAGATGTCCTGCAGGCCGTCAGGATTGTCGCCGCGTTCGCGCGCCTTGTTCAATTCATCTTGCGAACAGAGATAGGCCCACACCGTGTCGTCGAATTGCAGATAGCGGCAGCCGGCGTCGTAGAAGGCCTTGACCGCCTTGCGGTAGGTCTTGCCGAGATCCTCGAAGAACGGCTCGAGATCGGGATAGACCGAGTTCGAGATCGACTTCCGGCCGCCGCGGAAATGCAGCACCGCAGGCGACGGGATCGTCATCTTCGCCGTCACACGCGCGGCGTCGGCATGCCTTTTCAGGAAGCGAAAGTGGTCCAGCATCGGGTGGTCGGCGGGGAAATCCAGCTTGCCGATCACCCGGATGGCGTCATGCCGGGTCTGCACGCCGGCGAATTGGATGCCCTGGTCGGGATGAAATAATTCGCAGCCGGTTAGCCTGGCGAGAAAATCGAAATGCCACCACGAGCGGCGGAACTCGCCGTCGGTGGCAAGCCGCAAGCCGGTCGAGGCCTGTTTGTACACGGCTTTCTCGATTTCCATGTCCTCGATCTTGCGCAGATCGTCGGCCGAGATTTCACCCTGCTCCAGTCTGGCGCGCGCTTCCTTGATGCGCGGCGGCCGCAACAGGCTGCCAACCTCGTCGGCGCGGAAAGGGGCTTTGGTTCGCTGCATGGTCTCAACTCCTGAAGAAATCTAGTGTACGACGGCGCCGGAGACGCCGAGAAAGCGTTCCAGG
>JBDTKD010000418.1:0-4924 GCA_039935515.1 Bradyrhizobium sp. | reverse complement strand
GAGACGATGGAAAAGACGCTCGCCTGGGCCGAAGGCGAGTGCGAAGGCTTCATGCGGAGTTAGACCGTTCGCCGCAATGGCGCGCCTGTTGTGGCGTGACCGTTGCGGCCGGTCGCGATGTCATCAGTGCGATGCGGAGCCGGCACAGACCGGCTCCCCCCGGTGGTAATTCCGAGATTGCTTCTGTCTCAATGGGACACGCGAGGAAGATGCATCATGGCTGACGTCGCATTTCAGGCCAACGGCCTTTCCGCCGCAGGATCTGCGCGCAAACGCGCCAGTCTCAGGGTGGCGCTGAAGCGGAAGTCGACGGCGGCGTTTCTGATGACGCTGCCGCTGATCCTGCTGATCGGCATCCTGGTGGTCTATCCCGCGTTCTATTCCCTGCATCTGGCAACGCTGAACAAGTCGATGCAGCGCTTTGTCGGCCTCGGCAACTTTCAATTCCTGTTCAAACGCGACACGTTCTGGCTCGTGGTCGAGCAGTCCTGCATTTTCGCGATTTCGGCGGTGATCTTCAAGGCGCTGATCGGCTTCATCGTCGCCCACTTCGTTCACAACATTCCGGCGAAGGGACAGCGCAAATGGCGCGGCATGCTGCTGGTGCCCTGGGTGATCCCGCCGGCGATGAGCACGCTGGCCTGGCTGTGGCTGTTCGATCCGTCCTATAGCGCCTTCAACTATACGCTTTCGTTCTTTGGCATCGGACCCATTTCGTGGCTCGGCGATCCCAACTGGGCCCGCTTCTCGGTGATCCTGGTCAATATCTGGTACGGCGCACCGTTCTTCATGATCATGTACCTGGCATCGCTGAAATCGGTGCCCGACCAGCTCTACGAAGCCGCCGCCATCGACGGCGCCAACTGGTGGCAGCGCATCTGGTACGTGACGCTGCCGATGATGCGCAACATCATCGCGATCACGACACTGTTTTCGCTGATCGTGACCTTTGCGAACTTCGACATCGTGCGCATCCTCACGGCCGGCGGTCCGCTCGATCATACCCATCTGTTCGCGACCTGGGCCTTCAAGGTCGGGATCGAGGGCAGCGATATTCCACTCGGCGCCAGCGTTTCGCTGTTCATGTTCCCGATCCTTGCCATCGCCGCGGTCTTCATCCTCCGTGACATCAACAAGCGCGGGAACGAAGCCTGATGACAAGTACCGTGGTCATCGACAAGGCGGCACCGACCCGCCCGGTCAAATATGGCAGCATGAGCCGCGACCGCACCTGGGCGCTTCGATGGTCGTATTTCTTTCTGACGCTGTTTGCGATCATCTCGCTGGTGCCGCCGCTCTACATGCTGATCACGTCGCTGAAAAGCAGCGCCGAGATTTCGGCGGCGACCAATCCCTGGTGGGTGTTTCACCCGACCCTGGAATATTACTTCGGGTTGCTGACCTCGAATCAGTTCCTGACGTTCTTCCGCAACTCGGCGCTGGTCTCGATCTTTGTGGTCATCATTACCATGCTGATCAGCGTGCCGGCCGCCTTCGCCATGGCGCGGATGCGGTTCTGGGGGTCGGCGACACTCGCGACTGGCGTGTTCCTGACCTACCTGATCCCGGATTCGCTGCTGTTTCTGCCGCTGTTCAAGATGTTCGCGGTGTTCAGCGACTTCACCGGCATTCAGCTCATCAACAGATGGTATGTGCTGGTGATCGTGTACCCGACGCTCACCGTGCCGTTCTGCACCTGGATCATGATCGGATACTTCGCGTCGATCCCCAAGGAACTCGACGAAGCCGCGATCATCGACGGCGCGTCCTGGTTCCAGACGCTGACGCGCATCTTCATTCCGGTCGCGCTTCCCGGTCTGATCGCCGCCACCATTTTCGCCTTCACGGTGTCATGGGCGCAATTTCTCTATCCGCTGGTTTTCACTACCTCGACCGACCAGTTGGTGTTGCCGGTCGGCATCGTCACCACCCTGATCAAGGGCGACGTGTACAATTGGGGG
The DNA here is from genome assembly GCA_039935515.1 of Bradyrhizobium sp. GTDB lineage: Bacteria > Pseudomonadota > Alphaproteobacteria > Rhizobiales > Xanthobacteraceae > Bradyrhizobium. The sequence goes on along the minus strand of JBDTKD010000418.1, from coordinate 2,963 downwards.
CAGATCATGACCGGCGCCCTGCTCGGCGCGGCGCCCCCTCTCATCATCTACGCTTTCCTGATGGACTACTACATTGCCGGCCTGACCGCCGGCGCGACCAAGGGTTGATGCCGATGGCGGACGTTACGTTGCGGAAGGTGATCAAGCGCTACGAGGACGTCGAGGCGGTGCGCGGCATCGATCTCGACATCGCCGACCATGAATTTGTCGTGCTGGTGGGGCCGTCGGGCTGCGGAAAATCGACCACGCTGCGGATGATCGCGGGACTGGAAGATATCACCGATGGCGACATCATGATCGGCGGCGACGTCGTTAACGACGTGCCGCCGAAGGACCGCGACATCGCCATGGTGTTCCAGAATTACGCGCTCTATCCGCACATGACGGTTGCGGAGAACATGTCATTCGGGCTGCGGCTGAAGCATTATCCCAAGGCCGAGATCACGACCCGGGTCACCGAAGCCGCCCGCATGCTCGACATCACCGACCTGATCGATCGAAAGCCGAAGCAACTGTCCGGCGGTCAGCGCCAGCGTGTCGCCATGGGCCGTGCCATCGTGCGCAATCCCAAGGTCTTCCTGTTCGACGAACCGCTGTCCAACCTCGATGCCAAGCTCAGGGTCCAGATGCGGATCGAGATCAAGAAGGTGCATCAGAAGGTCCACACCACGACGGTCTATGTGACTCACGATCAGGTCGAGGCGATGACGCTCGCCGATCGGGTCGTGGTGATGAACAAGGGCCGCATCGAGCAGATCGGAACGCCGAACGATCTCTACCACAATCCGGCGACGCGCTTCGTCGCGGGCTTCATCGGCTCGCCGGCGATGAATTTCATCCCCTGCCGGCTCGAGGATGTCGGCGGCAGGCTGCACGTCCGTATCACCGACCGGATCAAGCTTCCGCTGCCCGCCAGCCGCGCCGCCAAATATCAAAGCATCGGCCGCGACGACAAATTGCTGCTCGGACTGCGTCCGGAACACATCGCCGAAGCCAAGGCGCATCCCGAACCGGGATTCGAACCGTTCGACGCGGTGCCGGACGTGACCGAACCGATGGGCATGGAGACGCTGATCTATTTCGCCCTTGAGGGCGCGCAAGTGTGCGGACGGGTCAACCCCAATGCCGGCGCGCGCGCCGGCAGCCCGCTCCGATTGGCAGTGGACCTCAACAATATGCACCTGCTAAATGAGGTGACCGGCGCCGTCATTTGACGGCCGCACAGCAAGAAAAGGCCAGGGGCTCGGGAATGGCGACCAACAAGAAGAAGATTCTCGTCACGGAATCAATGTCGCAGCCGGGACGAGCTCTGTTGAAGGAACGGGAAGATATCGAGCTCGTCGAATTTCCCAACATGATCTCGGCCAGCGATTTCGAGGCCATGCTGAGGCAGCAGGCGCCGGTGCACGGCGTCGCCCTCGGCGCCACCCATTTCGGCGAACCGGAGCTTGAGGCATCAAAGGACATCAAGGTGGTGACCCGGATCGGTGTCGGCTACGACGCCGTCGATGTCCCCGCGCTGAGCCGCCGCCGGGTTCCGCTGATGGTAGCCGGCACCGCCAATTCTCCATCGGTGGCGGAACAGGCGCTGTTCATGATGCTGACGCTCGCCAAGCGAGCCGTCGAGATGCATGCGCTGGTCAAGGACGGCGCCTGGGCGAGCCGGCTCGGCCGGCTGCCCTACGATTTGTTCGGCAAGACCGTTTTGATCGTCGGCTTCGGCCGCATCGGCACCCGGACTGCCAAACGCTGCCTGGCGATGGAAATGCACGTTCTGGTCTATGATCCCTACAAGCCCGCGGCCGAAATCAAGGCGGCGGGCTGCGAGCCGGTTGCCGACCTCGATGCTGCCCTGCCCCGCGCCGATTTTGTCAGCCTCCATTGCCCGAAGACGCCGGAAACGGTCGGGATGTTCAACGCAGCGCGCTTGAAGCGGATCAAGCCGACCGCCTATCTGATCAATACCGCGCGCGGCGGGATCGTCGAGGAGAAGGCGCTGTATGACGCGCTGGTGTCCGGCAGGCTTGCCGGCGCCGGCCTCGATGTTTTCGAGCAGGAGCCGCCGCCGCTCGGTCATTCGCTGTTCGGGCTTCCCAACGTCATCATGGCCCCGCACGTGGCGGGCGTGACGCGCGAGGCCGTCGACCGCATGAGCGAGCAGACCGCGCGCAACATTCTGAGCGCGCTCGACGGCGAACCGATCCGACAGAACGTCATCAATCAGGACGTATCATAATACCCTAAACTTCGCGCCTATCTATCTGAAGATACTATGTATTCCGGCTTTTTGTGTGTCGGTTGAGTATGGCAAAGTTGGCATCGGGGTAGCGCGTGGGGTAACATAAAATGCAAGTTACATGGCTGATGACCATCGTGCGGCTGAACGGAGAGTCGGAATCGGGCACGACGGTGGTGAGTGTCGATCCGGTCAAGGGGAATGTGGTCAAACTGCCTTGGAGTGGCGCGGTCATTAAAGTGAGGGTCATCGAAGCAGGGCACCGAAAACCCCCCTAGGGGAGGAACAAGCATGGGTTCCTGGACCAACGTAACTGCCGAAGAGATCGCGTGAAGCTAGGGGCAGAACACAACGAAAAAGGCCCGCCAGTGTGGGCGGGCCCCCTCTCTTTCACGTCATCGATTCGCTTTTCGCGTCACGCCGCGAGCTTCGCCAAAAACTTCGCCACGTTCGAGTTCAGCAGCGCCGTGGCCATGTTGACCGACTCCACCATCATGGCAAATTCCATCGTGTAGATCACCAGGCCGCCAGCCTTGTCGCGGAGCGACACCTTGACGAGGTTGTCGGCGACAATTTCGTATTTTTCCGGGATCAGGTCGGGGTGATTGGTAGTGATTGGCATGGTCGCAGCTCCGTCGTGTTGCGGTCTCTGACCGGCGGGCCTGCGAATCCCGAATTCGGCTGGCAGCGATATAGCACAGCGCCAGCGCCACGTCATGCACCGAAC
>JBDTKD010000417.1:0-7474 GCA_039935515.1 Bradyrhizobium sp. | reverse complement strand
GGCTGGCCCTACCGTTCTCAAAGACGCCTTCGCGCTGCCGATGACGGACAGCGAGATTGAGTTCTTTCGGGCGGTCGCCGACCGCGACCCTCCGAGCCGACGGGTCCGCGAAGCCTGGTTCATCGTCGGCCGCCGCGGCGGTAAGGACAGCATCGCGTCGCTGGTCGCGGCATATGCCGGGGCAATGTTCAATCAGCAAGACCGACTCCAGCCCGGCGAGAGGGCACTCGTCGCCTGCTTGGCCAACGACAAAGATCAAGCGCGGATCGTCTTGGACTATACCCGTGCCTATTTCGCCGAGTCCCCGCTGTTGCGGCAACTTGTGCAAAAGGACGAGCGAGCGAACGATTTCCAGCTCGCGAACCGCGTCGACATCGCGGTGCTGACGAGCAACTTCCGCAGTGCAGCTGCGCACAATGGAACCCGGTGTTTCGGGTGGGAACACATTCAGACTTTGCCGATTGATTTGCTGTGGGCGGACCACAAAACCAAGGATGATCCCGATGTCCAACCAGAACCAGAATAATCCGAGCCAGCAAAACCAGAACCCAAGTCAAAAGCCCGGCCAGCAGCAGGGCGGCGGCCAGAAGCCCGGACAGCAAAAGCATGATGATCTGATCGAGAAGATCGAAGAGGATAATCGTCAGGGCGATCAAGCTGACGGGGTTGGCGGTGGCACTTGAGGACGGTCCCGCCGCGCGGTTGAGTCAATCACCCAGACCAAAGATGGCGGTGGATCGGGCGGCAGAAACATTGAGTCATTTCCCAGCAGGCGGTGCGGCTGGAGCGGTAAGCACATAGCCCCACGCCAGCAGCGCCTCAAATATCTGCTTGGCCTCTTGCAGGGGCAGGCGATGGAGGGGTGTATGCTGTCGCAATTCCGAAATAAGGGAATCGATCTCGGCCGGTGTCATGGGCGCACTCCTGGCGATGTTTGGCGATGATTGCGCCGATTTGGCCGGACGGGAAGCCGCTACGGATGGTAGCCCTCCGGCCGCTGCGGCATAGGCGCCCGGTGCGCCCGGAGCGGAAATAGCGCACCGGCGCGGCCACCGCGCGGCGGCGCGGGCCTGTCTGGTCTCGATCAAGGATTGCTACAAACAAAAAGACCGCCCGAAGGCGGCCTTCTCTATTGCGCCGATGCGCAGGCTATCAGACCAAGCGAAGTGCGGGTCCGTTCTGCTTCCGACGATATGCCATCAAGCCAACGCCAAAGAAGCCAAGGATCATCATCGCCCAGGTTGAGGGTTCGGGGACCGCGCTCGCTACGAACGTTGAACCGACTAGTCCGTGCCAGCCGTGCAAGAGATACCGACACCACAATCCCCGGAAACCGACAGAGCAGCCACGAAGGCGATATTATCCGTTGGAAAGAGCCCGTGGCCGAGCGGCGCACCGATAACGAAAGGATCGGCCGCTGTCGCGCCACTTGTCTCGAACGTGAAGGGTCCGCCGCAAATTTTCCCTGATGGATCATTCGTGCAGGTCGTCGCTTCGAAATTGTACGGGCCGGGGAAGTTGCCCGGGTTGGGAACAAACGATCCAGCTACAGGGGTGTTGTAGGAGTAGGTGTCTGTGCCGATCGTGCCGTTTGTGCCGACGTTCGAAAAAGTGATCGGGCCGCCTGACACTTTTCCAAAAATCGACACCCGCTAACTCATTGAAAACATGGCGCGAGAGACGGGGCTCGAACCCGCGACCTCCGGCGTGACAGGCCGGCGCTCTAACCAACTGAGCTACTCCCGCGTGGTGCGAGACCCGCAGGTGGTGGGACTTAAAGGGACCACCTATCCAAGTCAAGGCAGTTGCGAATCCCGCTGCTAGCCGGGCGTTTTTGCGACGTCGATGCAAATAATGGGCTGTTTACGGGCAAAACAGCGTAGGCAGCCAGTCCCCGAATCGTTTAAGGCCTGATACGTCTTAGTTTCCGAAGCCATCAACAACGAGGAGGGCCAAATATGGCGAAGAAAGCAACGACCCCGACCACCGTCACGCTCAAGCATCTCGCGGCAGCTCTGTCGGAAGAGCACGAACTGTCCAAGAAGAGCGCCGAGGCCATTCTGACCGACCTGGTCAACCGGATCACCAAGCACCTGAAGAAGGGCGAGCGCATCCGCATCGTCGGCCTCGGCATCCTGCAGGTACGCAAGCGCGCCGCGCGCATGGGCCGCAACCCCGCCACCGGCGAACCGATTCACATCAAGGCGAGCAAGAAGGTTGCCTTCCGCGCGGCCAAGGAACTGAAGGAAGCCGTCTAGGACGCCCTTTTCCAGGGTCCAAAGCGTCAGAAAGGCCCGCCAAATATACACTTTTGGCTGGCCTTTTCTTTTGGAGTATCGCCAAAATCGAAGTAAAGAATGCTGTTTTGGGGATTTGTAACCCAAAATTGAAATGAGACCCATTCTTCTGCTGCGACAGATAATGATCAAACCGTTCGCGTTGGCTTGGGAATTTGTTCGAGGATGGAACGGACGATTTCAAGACAATTTTTTCTTGCGTCGGTCCATTCCGGCTGAATATCGAGTTCAGCGAGTGTGGCCTGCAAATGTCGCTCGTTGATGGTATCCAATCGATTGAGCAGATCATCCCTCTTGTCCGCGACTTCGTGCAAATTGGCGAGGAGCGCTTTATTGTCAATGGCGTCAACCACCGCGATATCGAAAATGTCGCGGGCCTTTAGCATCTCGGCCCGGTAATGCATCTTCTTGAGAGCTATTTCCGCGGGTTGGTCGACATAAATGACAGGCTTATATCCCGCCCGAATGGTGGTCAGATCGATTCCTCGAGCGACAGGGGGCACGCTCGAAACGGGCGCTGTAACGATGAAATCGATCTCGCCTTCCTCATAGTAGAGCTTCAGGAAATTCGCAGACTTATTGCAATTGAGGCAGTTCCAGACATCCTCCGCGGCGGCATCCGGACAAAGCAGTGCCAAGTATTGCGGATCGTCGATGAACGCATCGATATCCCGACTCGTTCTGTGATTGGCGCAGATCATCAAGGCCGTTCCGCCGCCGAGTATCCAATCAGGGGCGGGATGCCCTGTTTCCTTTAGACGATCCAATCCCCGAAGTGTTCGGTCAAGCAGCAGGCGCCAATTGGACAAGAGCGGTCTCCAGAGCGGGGTTTGCCTCACCCGTGGTCGCCTTCATGGCGTTGTAGGCAAAGGCCAGCTCGCTCATTGAGATACCGTGACGCTCGGCAAACTTCAAAACGAGTTCCGGCTGAACCTCCGTCAAAAAGGTGGCCACATGCACTATCCAAGCCCCGCCGGCGCCCGATCTCAGGCAGGCGGCAAGCTCCGCCGCGTCGATCGACCGACGATAGGAAGCGTTCGCAGTCGCAAGTACCAAACCATCCAGAGCTTTGTCAGAGGCGCTCATTCCATCAACCCGCCCGTTCAGCCCAATATAAGCCATCCGGCCATGAATGCCATATAAGGGTCGATCATCTTATATCTTAATAATATAAATATCCTGAGTGACACTTTTTGAGTGACGGCTCTATTGAGACTCTTGCCGTCTAGGACGCATCTGCGACGCGTCATTCCGGCACGCTTATGCGGCCGCCGGGATGACGACTTTTTGTTATAGTGCCGGCCGTCCCGACTCTCCCCCTCCTGCCGTGGTTTTGATGGTGCCCCCGCCTCCTGCAATCGAACACACCGTGACCGAGCGCTTCCTGCGCTACGCGGTCATCGACACCCAGTCGGACCCAGCCTCGCCAACCTGCCCGTCCACCGGCAAGCAGAAGGATCTGGGCCGCCTGCTGGCGTCGGAATTGCAGGCGATCGGCCTTCGCGACGCCCATCTCGATCGGCACGGCTATGTCTATGCAACCATTCCCGCCAATACCGCCAAGCAAGTCCCGGTCATCTGTTTCTGCTCGCATATGGACACCTCGCCCGACTGCACCGGCAGGGACGTCAAGCCGCAGATCGTCCGCAATTATCGCGGCGGCGACATCGTGCTGCCGGGCGATCCCAACCAGATCATCCGCGCTGCCGAGCATCCTGCACTCGCCGATCAGATCGGCAACGACATCGTCACCACCGACGGCACCACCCTGCTCGGCGCCGACAACAAGGCCGGCCTCGCCGAAATCATCGATGCCGCGCATTTCCTGATCAGCCATCCGCACATCAAGCACGGCACCATCAAGATCCTAGTCACGCCCGACGAAGAGATCGGCCGCGGTGTCGACAGGGCCGATCTGAAAAAACTCGGCGCGGACTTTGCTTACACGATCGACGGCGAAACCGCCGGAACTATCGAGGACGAGACGTTCTCGGCCGACGGCGCCGTGATCACCATCGAAGGCGTCAGCACCCATCCGGGCTATGCCAAGGGCAAGATGGAGCACGCCATCAAGATCGCGGCGCGGATCGTCGATCGCCTGCCGAAACAGGGCTGTTCGCCGGAAACCACCGAGGGCAAGCAGGGCTTTCTGCATCCGATCGGCATTTCCGGTGCGCTGGAAAAGGCCACGCTCAGCCTGATCGTCCGCGATTTCACCGACCAGGGACTGAAGGAAAAGGAAGTATTGCTGGAAGGCATAGTCAAAGAGGTGATGAAGGACTTTCCGCGGTCGACCTACCGGCTGGAAATCACGCCGCAGTACCGCAACATGAAGCAGGTGATCGATCGCCACCCCGAAATCATCGATTATGCGATGGAGGCGATCCGCCGCGCCGGCCTCAAGCCGGTCAAGACTGCGATCCGCGGCGGCACCGACGGCTCGCGGCTATCCTTCATGGGACTGCCCTGCCCCAACATCTTTGCCGGCGAACACGCCTTCCATTCACGGCTCGAATGGGTGAGCGTGCAGGACATGGAAAAGGCGGTGCAGACCATCGTCCATCTGGCGGCGATCTGGGAAGAACGGGCCTGACGGCAACTCAGAGTACGCTTTTCGTCATGGCCGGGCTCGTCCCGGCCATCCACGCCTTTTCTTGTTTTTCATTGCCGCAAAGACGTGGATGCCCGGGACATAGGCGAGCGGAAGCGACGCCGTCCTTCGGACGGCTATGCCCGGGCATGACGATCTTCGCAACAAGCCAACTCTCAGGAAGCCCGCGCGGTCACGATCCAGATCGATGCGGGAAGCGGCACGGCTTGTCCCCTGGCAAACGGCGTGAGCGCCTCCCGGATCGAATTCATCGCGGCGGCGCGAACGTCGGCCGGATGGCCCTCCAATGCACGGCTGGCCGGGCCGATTTCGAGCGCGCTTTGCACCGCCGCATCAAGGCCGCGCCCGATGGCGACATCGAGCAGCAAATTGTACGGCTCCATTTCGATCCCGGAGAAGCCGGCCTCGCCCAGGATGCGGTGGACCCGCGTCTCGGAGGCAAACGCGAATGGGCCCGGATCTTCCGGCCCCTGCTGCGGCAATTTCGGGACGTGTTTGTAAACCGCGTGAAGCGGAGCCATGAAAAACGGATTTTCGCGTGGCTCGCGCCAGCAGACGAACGCCAGCCGGCCGGCCGGCCGCAGCGCCGCGCGCAGGTTCGCGAACGACAGCGCCGGCTCCGCGAAAAACATCACCCCGAACCGCGAGGCCAAGAGGTCGAAACTTGCGGGATCGAACGGATAGACGGTCGCGTCCGCCAGCGCGAATTCAACCGGCAACTCCTTGGGCGCGTTTTGCCGCGCCCGCGCCAGCATCGGGCCCGAGATGTCGACGCCGAAAACATGGCCCGATGGCGCAACCTTTCGCGCCAACGCGATGCTCGTTGCGCCACTGCCGCAGCCGACGTCGATGACCCGCTCCCCCGCAATCGGCCTCGCGCGATCGATCAGAACATCGGCAATGGGCGCAAGCAGGATATCCTGTGCCTGCTGCCGATCGGCCCAGCGCTGGCCGCCGGGTCCGTTCCAGTACGCAATCTGGTCTGCGTTTCGCTCGTGGCCTGCCGGTATGTCCATCTCCGTGATCCCTGTTTTGCGCCGCGGGATCACCGCATACCACCCAAACGGCGCTAACGCTTGATGGCGATCCAACTGCCAACGCAGCCGTCGGATCGGTTGAAAGTTCCCGCACCGGTCCCTCCGGACAAGGTGCCGACCGCGGTCAAGGTCATGCCGCCTCCGGCGCCGACGGAATGCAATGTACCATCCGGAGCGACCGAGCCGCTGCCGCCCCTGACAATGATCTTCCCTCGCCGGATCGTCGCCAGAAGCGAGCCGGTATGCGTGCATCCGGCGCTGGTGAAGGTCCATCTTCCGTCAAAGCCGGTGTTATCTTCCGGAAGGGTTGCGCCAGGCCCCTGCTCCATGGACGGTTCAGCTTGATCCTCCCGGCCTTCGGAGAGGAAGGCCATTCGGATCGTGCCGGCGCTTGCTTCGGCGGGATTTGACTGCGCCCATGCGCCGGAGGCGCTCATGGCCGCGGCCATGAAGCCGATTAACAGCGCTGCGATCGACCCGCCCGACCGGCCGGGCTCCTGTTTTGGGGATTTTTTCATGCGAATTGACCGGCCGCTTGCCGGCCGGCGTGGCCCGGCGGCGTATCCATCGGCCCGATCTTAGCCGCCGGCCCGGCTTGAAGAAAGCACCGGCGCCGGGCTCATTCGGCCTACGCGAGGGGGTTTGGCGGGACTTGGGCGCATCCCGATGGCCTCGGAATTAATGTCCGGTACACAACATTGGTGGTAGGCTGACGCATCATCTGCCTGAGACGCTGCGGCGGCGGTTCTCGGACGCCAGGTCAATCGCCGCAGGACGAGGCCCAGACCGACCGGGCGGATTTGCCCGTGGATGCCATCGATCCGGGACCGCTCGGCAACAAATTGATGGCGTCGCTCCCTCACCAGGAACTGCAGCGGCTGCTGCCACATCTCGTCGCCGTGCAATTCGCCCGAGGCGCGGTTCTTGCCGAAGCCGGCGATGAAGTCGATCAGGTCTATTTCCCGCTCTCCGGGATGGTCTCCATGGTCGTCGTGATGCGGGACGGCAAGGCGGTCGAGACCGCCACGGTCGGCCGCGAGGGCGTCGTTGGCGCAATGTCCGGAATTGGCCTCCATATCTCGGGGGTGCGGGCGATCGCGCAACTTCCAGTGTCCGCCGTCCGGATCTCTTCCACCGAATTGAGGAGGGCGGTGGCCCTGAGCCGGCCGATTACCGATCTCTGCATTCGCTACAACGAGGTGCTGCTGACCCAGGCGCGGATCACCGCGGCGTGCAATGCGTTGCATCACGTCGAAGCCCGGTTTTGCCGCTGGCTGTTGCAAGCCCGGGACCGCGCCGAGAGCGATACCATCGAGCTCACGCAGGAATTCCTGGCCGAGATGCTCGGCGTCAGGCGCACCTCGGTCACGGAAGTCGCCCGCAGGATCCAGGCGGCCGGCGCGATCAGCTATTCCCGCGGCGTCATCAAGATCATCGATTTCGACGCCCTCAAGGCGATGTCCTGCGAATGCTACGAGACCCTGCGCGAGACCTAAAGCGTTTTCCGGTTCACTCGAATCTTTGTTGCT
>JBDTKD010000416.1:0-5288 GCA_039935515.1 Bradyrhizobium sp. | reverse complement strand
CAAACCAATTGACAGAGGCAGCAAGCATCAATCCTCTTTTAGGACATCGATATAAAATCAGCATACCAAATCAGTAGCCAGCGGACAAGGTGCGCCCGCATTTACGAGGTATTCCCGCTCCAGGCAGGTCGGCTGCGCCGCTTGGCGGCCTGTCGCTGATCGGCGGGTCTCCAGCGCATTCCTGACGTTCGAGTTGCAGTTGGCAGCTCTGCGGTCCTGACCCGACATTCAGCGCCGACGACTGGGCACCCTCCATCGGCCAATTGCGGTCATAGGGCATCATGCTCGATAGCGGCCCTTGGCTCCAGCTGGCGAAGAGGGGCAGTCAATTGAACCGGACCCAAATCGTGCGTTCCCATGGGAGGAAGAAGTGTTGCTTTTCCGACGTAAACGAATCCATGAATCTCGATACCCTATTGCGCAGGAGTTGTCTCAACGTATCGGCCTCATTGCTGATTCTCATTCAAGGTTGTGCCCTCCCTTCGCCTACAGGACTACGTCCAAGCGAATATGTGGTTGCTGATCGAGTCACGATTGGTGGCGCAGGGGCTGGGACCTTATCGCCTTCGATCAAATTCGACAGCGCCTGTTTATTTCCCGCGGCGACCGGGTACAGGTATGAAGTGCTCAAAGCAAGCAAGTGGTAGGCGAGATCGCCGGAACCACTGGCGTTCATGGCGTGGCGCTCGCTCAAGAGTTGGAGCGTGGATTCACCAGCGATGGTCGTACGAACACGGTAACGGTCTTTGGTCTCGAGGATTTGCGGTTGGTGGCGACCATCACCATTCCAGGCGATAACCCCGATGCGATCCTTTACGAACCCAAGTTCAAGCGCGTCTATGTCTTTAACGGGCGCAGTCGCAACGTCACCGTTATCGATGCCGTAAATCTCAAGGTGCTCTCCAGCATCGCGCTAGGGGGCAAGCCAGAATTGGCTGTCAGTGATGGGGGCGGGCATATTTTCGTGAACATCGAAGATACGGCCGAATTGGCTGTCATCGACCAGGTCGAAAACATGGTGCAAGCCAGATGGCCCCTCCCGCCTTGTACAAACCCCACGGGGCTGGCCATCGATGCAGCCCATCAGCGGCTGTTTTCCGTGTGCGACAACCGCAAGATGGTGATTGTCGACGCACAGTCGGGGCGGCTAGTTGCAATCATGCCAATCGGCGGTGCGCCAGACGGTGCGGAATATGACGCTGCTCTCGGACTGGCATTCAGTGCTAACGGCGATGGCTCACTGACGCTGGTCCATGAAAACGACCCTAAACACTTTGCGGTGGTGGCCAACGTCCCGACGCGGGAACGAGCGCGCACATTGGCGCTGGATCCGGTCTCACACCGAATCTATCTCGTAACCGCGTCGTTTGGACCCACACCCGCAGCAACCGGCAAGCAACCCAAACCGAGGCTAGCCATGGTTCCAGATAGCTTCACCGTACTCGTGACGGCACCGAAGTGAACTTGTCATCGGAAGCAGCGTTGACATCGAACAGCCACACGTCGCAAAACGGCCAAAATCCGACCCTGTCACCAAAGCGCAAATCGCCTGGCCACGTCTCTCGCCGTACTCACGCCTCGTCCGCCCAGTAATCAAGGTGGTGGTCTGTGCGCGTCATGTGGCGCAGGCCGCCACCGAAGGCACCGATCTTCTTCGAGTCGGGGTATTCGCAGACCTCCGCCGGCAACATCGTGCTGACCGACAGATAAGCGAGGTCGGCGTCGGAGTCGTTGACGATCTGGTGCGCCGTTTCCGGTCCACCTGTCGGGCAGCAGATTACGTCTCCTGCGCGGATCTTCCGTGTCTCGTCGTCGTAGCGCAGCGTGCCCTTCCCCTTGACCACAAAAAACATTTCCTCTTCCCCGCGATGACTGTGAAAGGGGCACGAGCGTTTCCCGGGCGGGACGACATCGTAGGAGTAGCCGAGATCCTTCGCTCCGAGCAGCGGTCCGATGCGCACGGCGTCACACTCGAATTTGTCGCCCTTCGCAAAATGCTCGAGCTTCAATTCGTCGATGTTAATGACTCTCGAATCGATCACGCTCATTAGTTTCTCCGCAAGCGAGGGGGAATAAGAATTTCAACCCACGAAGCGACGGCGGGTCAAGTTATCACGGGTTAACGCAACCGGCAGGTTCGGGTCGAGGCGGGGCCGTGGCAGCAGTCGGCCAGGACCCGACGTAAGCCAGTCTGCCCGATAGCGGAACTTGCGGGCGCAAATCGACCCCCCAACGGTTGCGCTTGCGCCATCAACGTCGCATGGAAGGAGCTCCGGCAAGGCGATCCTCGCAGGGAGCTGCCGATTGACCCGGACCAACAAATCCGAATGACCCCGGCTGGTCCGGTTGAGTCTCCTATCCTTTAGCGAAGGGAATTATCGTCAGGGGATTCGGCGACGCCCCACTCCTGACAGTGCCAGACCAAATAGGCCCACCAGCACGGACAGTGCGACTATGCCCCATTCGCTCAGCGTGGGGATAGGCTGCGACGTTGCAGGTGGTGGTGGAGGTGGCGCAGCGCCACAAACGCCTGCAGGTACAGGGTTTGACCAGTTGGTCGCCGGCCCGTCATTTGCCACACTTGTAAATCCTACTTGTCCCGAGTTCAATAAAAGTACGTTGTTAAGGGAGTCGATGTACCATTGATTCACCAAGGTAACTCCGGTGATATTAGTCGCAATAGGATTAGGGATTGGTCCCCTAAAGTCTTCCCAATCGATCGAACCTGCCTGAAGCTGGCCGGCCCCGTTAGTGGTGAAACTGCCACTGATGAATGTTGAAGGACCAGGAGAAAGAGGACTGCCAGAATAATCGATGGCTACAGACTTATTCTGGGCATTATTGAACGTGAAGACTGCGGACTTGAGGTCAGCAGCAGACCATGTCTGATTCGCCGCTGAGCTATTGCCATTGTCCAAAATAAACGTAACGGTGACTTGCTGACCGCTAATGATTTCAGGGGGGAGACTAGAGAAGGACACGGTGTCCGTATACCTGACACAAAACGGCGCAGCGGTGGCGCCAATGGCGAGACAACACGCAGCGAAACCGGTCAGCCATTGCCAAAGATTTCCTCTGATCATTTAATCCTCCGTGAGAAAAATTCAGTTTGGCCGATCAGCGATCCAGGACTTGAAGCACTTCAGGCAAGCCACCGACCGGAAGCAATTCACCACCCGTGCAAGCTGATTCTCCACTATGTGGCGGCGCTTGTCGACCTGACCGCCGTGAGTTTACCGCTTGAATCGCGGATTGCCTACCATCAAAGAAGGAAGTTCCAACTTCATGGACTTCCCGGCCGCGCCCTGACGCCGGAAGTCCGAGCGTGACGACCCTGGGATTTGAATTGGATAATAGGTCCCGAACGTCTGCTTCTCTCATACTCGACAGGCAGCAAAGGGTCGGAGGACTAAACCGCTCGCGCGGTAGTAGGTAGTAGTTGAGCTGCGTCCCGGCGGTGGTGGTAAGCGGGATCGTGGATTTGTTTATGTTGTGGAACGAGGCAATCCGCCTCGGATCACGACAGGAGCAGAACCATGAACTCATTGCCTCAAGTCGTCACGCCGCTGCGCCAACGCATGCTCGACGACATGCGCATGCGCAAGCTGTGCGATAAGACGCAGACCGGCTACATGCGTGCGGTGCGACAGCTGGCTGCCTTTCTCGAGCGTTCACCCGACACCGCCACGGTCGAGGATCTGCGGCGCTCCCAGTTGCACGTTCTGCCCAGCGTCTTCCACCGCATTCGCCACTACGGGCTGCTCGCCAATGCCGGGTGCCGGCAGAATCTCGCACGCACCCGCGAACTGCTGGACGTCGTCCCGGACGCGGCCGAACCGCAGCCGTTCGATGCGCCCGTCGCCAGCGTCCCGCCCACCTTCGTCTGCCCGCACTGTGGTGCCGCGATGATCATTGTCGAGACCTTCGTCCGCGGCGACCCGATCCGTGCACCGCGGCTCTGCTCCTTTGAGATCCGAGGCACACCTTGCCTCGTGTCTCAACATAAGCAGATCCATCCTCTCGGATAACCCCACCGCCGGGCCGAAGCTCAGCAACTACCACGCGAGCGGTTTAGTCCATCGACACACTCCGGTCGTCCGGACCTCTCCGAAGCCGACGCCCATTCGCGCTGAAGTCGACATTCAACGACGGAGTCGATCGGCCCGCCGTCACAGACCTTCTTGAGAGGCGTCGCCAGGTGACGGGGGCTTGGATTCCGGCAGGTTTTCATTTGACGGGACGGCGCCGACGGTTGCAGTCGCCTGGATCTTGATATTCGCGGTCGAGCCTAGCGCCCGCTGCTCCTCGCGTAGGTTGCGTCCGGTGTACTAGGCGGACTCTCCCACGAGTTCCTCCAAGTGCACGTCTTGCGCGGTGATGCCTGTGCCCAAGTGCAGATCGCCTACAACTCCTGCCGTGACCGCCACTGCCCGAAGTGCCAAGCCCGCGCCGCCCACCGGTGGCTCGAAGCCCGGCAGGCCGACCTGCTGCCGGTCGACTACTACCATCTGGTATTCACGCTGCCGGCGCCGATCAGTGCCATCGCGTCCACCAACAAGGCGGTGATCTACGACCTGCTGTTCGCGGTCGCCGCGGAAATCTCCGGTGAGCGGCCGTTCACGCCAGCACGCCGAAATAGCGGTGGATGCGCGTCGGCGGTGCCCGCGCGGTCAGTGCCCTCGATGCGCAGCGAGGTGCGAAATGATGCGTGCGAGCCGCATACTGCGCATCCTCAAGCCCTGATCGTTCACGGCTACGGTCGTCTTGACGTCGCTCGTGCCAACGGCCACCAGCGCCAAATGAACCGCTGCCGCGGAAGCACCGATCGGTGCAAGATTGTCCGTGCCGGCACGGGATGGCGCCGCCACCGGTACGTACACGATCGCGGCCGATCAGCCGCACGTCGTATAGCCCGCACGTCGCCGCTGCGTGCGAGGGTACTTTCGTTATGGATGTTGCCGTTCATCCAGGCGTTCGCCGGCACTCTTAGGAGCCTGCTGTTGCGGCCGGCCTTCGCGCGGCGGCGCGCCCTGAGCATGCATCTGTGCCTGCGGATGCATCGTGCGTTGCTGGGGCATCTGCGGCTGCGGGCGCGGCTGCGCACGCATCTGCGCCTGTGGATGCATCGGGCCTTGCTGGGGCATCTGCGGCCGTGGATGCGGCTGCGCATGCATCTGTGCCTGTGGATGCATCGGGGGTTGCTGCGGCATCTGCACCTGCGGAGGCATCTGCGCTTGCGCATGCATTGGACCTTGCTGGCGCATCTCCACTTGCGGACGCGGGGTGGT
>JBDTKD010000415.1:0-3322 GCA_039935515.1 Bradyrhizobium sp. | reverse complement strand
ATCCTTCGAGGCTCGCAAGAGCTCGCACCTCAGGATGACGGCGGAGTATATTGCGGTCACATCTCACTCCAGCGTCGCCAGCAATCCAGCCATCAGGCGGCCGCGCTCGGCGAGGCTGTCGACTTCGATATGCTCATTGAGGGTATGGGCGTCGGCGCCGCGAACGCCGAGGCCATCGAGGGTCGGGATTCCCATCGCGCCGGTGAAATTGCCGTCGGAGCCGCCGCCGGCGCTGCCGTGGGGAAGCTCGACGCCGATGTCGCGGGCCACCGCGCGGGCCTTTTCATACAGCGCCATGGTTCCCGCATCGGGCTCCCACACCGGCCGGGTCACGCCGCGCGTCACCTTGAAGGTCACATCATTGGCAGTGCCCGACAGCGCCAGCATCCGCTCGACGCCGCGGTCGAGGTCGGCCTGGCGCTTCGCCATGCTCAGCGCCTCGCCGCGACAGGTCGTGGCCACGCAATTGACCCACTGGCCGCCCTGCACGATGCCGACGCTGAAGGTGCAGTCCTCCGATGTCATGCCGTCGATCGCGATGATCTGGCGCGCCATCTCGCGGATCGCCGAGCGGCCCGCCGACAGCGTGGCGCCGGCATGGCTCGGTTTGCCGATCGCCTCCAGATTGAACCGGGCGATGGCATAGCGCCCGGTGACCACGCCATTGTTGGGCCGGCCCGGTTCGGGCACCAGCACATATCTGTTGCGCGCGGCCTCCGCCTCGATGATGTCGCGCGTCGACGGCGTACCGACTTCCTCGTCGGGGGTGAAAAGCACCGTGATCGGCAACGGCGTCGTGAACGACGCGCGGGCCAGCTGCCGGATCGCCTCCAGCGTGAGGTAGTTGCCGCCCTTCATGTCGAAGATGCCGGGGCCGAAACATTTGTTGCCATCGCGTCGCCATTGCAGTTTTTCCAGCGTGCCGACGGGATGGACGGTATCGAGATGCCCGGCGATCAGGATTCCGGGCTCACCCTGTTTCGGGTGCGGAAAACGCGCGCGGACGCATCCGCCAAACCCCTGGCGGCCGGCGATGCGCTCGATCGACGCTCCCACGATCGCCATGTCCCGCGCGGCGATGTCGAGCATGCGGTCCACGGCGCCGGCATCCCAAGTCGGGCTTTCACATTCCACCCAGCCGCGCAGCCCCTGCAACATGGCCTCGGAATCGAACGGAAGGTTGGCGGGATTCATCTCGATCTCTTTTCGAACGGAGTGGTGGTGGCGAAGTGCTTGCGATCGGGATGATCGGCGAAGGATTGGCAAAGTGCAACATGCCGGCGGGCAGGTGCTGTCGCCGGGTCATCGCGCAAAACCCGATTGACGCGCGGTGTGCTTGGTGCAAGTCTCAAATAGCGTTGAGTTACAGCGTGTTAGTAAGGCCATAGAACGGACCGCGTGCCTCAATCATGATCGGCCGTTGATCAGTTTCACGTCAGGAGAGATCGAATGTCCAACATCTCGCGCTGGAAGCGCTCCACGATCAAATGGGCCTTCAAATGGGCCTTGGCCCTCGCGGTCGCGCTGGCGCTACCCTCGCTGGCCAGTGCCAAGACCATCACGGCGGTGATGCATGCCGATCTGCGCGAGCCTGGCATGCTGACGACCGCCTACATCGTGCGCGATTTCGGCTACATGGTCTACGACACGCTGCTGGCGGAGGACGCCAACTTCAAGATCCAGCCGCAGATGGCCGACTGGAAAATTTCCGACGACAAGCTCACCTACATCTTCACGCTACGCGACGGCCTCAAATGGCATGACGGCACTCCGGTCACGGCGGAAGATTGCGTGGCCTCGCTGAAGCGCTGGGGCAAGGCCGACGGCATGGGCCAGAAGCTGATGGATTTCACCGCGAGCCTCGAGGCCACCGACGCCAAAACCATTACGCTGAAACTGAAGGAGCCTTATGGCCTGGTGCTGGAATCGATCGGCAAACCGTCGTCGCTGGTTCCTTTCATGATGCCGAAGCGGCTGGCTGAAACGCCCGCCGGCAAACCTGTACCGGAGCTGATCGGATCCGGCCCGTTCAAGTTCGTGCAGGCGGAATTCCAGCCCGGCGTGAAAGCGGTGTTTGAGAAGAACAAGGACTATGTGCCGCGCAAGGAACCGCCAAGCTGGACTTCCGGCGGCAAGGTGGTGAAGGTCGATCGCGTCGAATGGATCACGATGGCCGATGCGCAGACCGCGGTGAACGCGCTGCAATCCGGCGACATTGATTTCATGGAAATCCCGTCGTTCGATATTCTTCCGGTGCTGGCCACCAATCCGGACATCAAGATCGGGACTCTCAACAAGCTCGGCTTTCAGACACTCGGGAGAATGAACTTCCTGCAACCGCCCTTCGACAATGTCAAAGTCCGCCGCGCCGCCTTCATGGCCATGAACCAGAAGGACGTGCTCGACGCGCTGGTCGGCAACCCCGAATACTACAAGATCTGCGGCGCGGTATTCATCTGTGATACACCGCTGGCTAGCGACGTCGGCGCCGAATCGCTGGTGAAGGGGGATGGCATGGCGGAAGCGAAGAAGCTGCTCGCCGCTTCCGGCTATGACGGCACGCCGATCGTGATCATGGCACCGGGCGATGTGGTGTCGCTGAAGGCGCAACCGATCGTCGCGGCGCAATTGCTGCGCGAGGCCGGCTTCAAGGTCGATGTCCAGGCGACCGACTGGGGCACCGTGATCAGTCGTCGCACCAGCAAGAAGCCGGTCAAGGAGGGCGGCTGGAACATGTTCTTCACCAACTGGGCCGCCGCCGACGTGATCAATCCCGTCGCCAATGTCTCGATCGGCGGCCGGGGTGAGAGCGGCGGCTGGTTCGGTTGGTCGAAGGACGACAAGATCGAAGCGATGCGCGATGCGTTTGCGCGTTCGTCTTCGCCACAGGAGCAGAAGAAGATCGCGGCCGAGATCCAGCAGGAAGTCTACGACCAGGTGATCTATATCCCGCTCGGACAATTCCAGCAGCCCAGCGCCTGGCGCAAATCGCTGTCCGGCGTGCTCGATGGTCCGGCGACGCCGGTGTTCTGGAATATCGACAAGTCCGAGTGAGGTCGGCTTTTCCGGTCTCAGGCCGGATAGGCGCGCACATGCTGCAAGATTAATTCGCCAACCCGATCAGGCGCCTGATCGGCGGCGAAATGACCGACGCCGGGAAGGATTTCGAACCGATAGGGCGCGGCAATGAAATCCTCGGTGCCTTCAGCCGCTGTGCGCCCCACGGTGTCGTCGGCGTCGCCCCAGATGTAGAGGGTCGGGACCCGGATCGGGCCGAGCGGCGCGCGGATGGCGCCGCGCGCGCGATACCAGGCGAGTGCGG
>JBDTKD010000414.1:0-7842 GCA_039935515.1 Bradyrhizobium sp. | reverse complement strand
TCCGAGAGAGGCTGTGCCAGCCTCACGGTATCGTCGGTGCTCCCCCCGTCAACGACGATAATCTCGGCGTCCCGCCCTCGCAATCGTTGCAGCAATGCCAATGCCGAGACAATCGTCTCCGCCTCGTTGAGCGTTGGAACAATGATGGAAAGCATGGATGTTGATCCGGTTCAACCGCAAACGTTCTGACGTATCCGACCGGTCGCGAGGCTCTCGACCGCCGCCGTGCCGTACCTTACGCGCTAGTCTTGTCGACGCCGAGATTCTTCAACTTGATTTTCGCCTGCCGGCTGACGATCAGAACTAGAACGATGGTTGCCACAAGCCCCACGCCCAGCAGGGCGATCTTAAGTCCGCTGGCCCCGCCGCCGGGGGCGGCTGCTTGACCGAGGGTGCCAAGGTAAACATAGGCCATGGAGCCCGGCATGATGCCGAAGAGGGTGGCGGCCGCGTAGGGCAAAAGGCCAATATCCGTTGCGCCGAAGAAGTAGTTTTGAAGATTGAATGGCATCAGCGGATTGAGCCGCAGTAACACTACGACCTTCCAACCCTCCTCTCCGAGGACCCTATCCACGGCCCTGAACACATCGCGTTTCTGCGTGAACGCCTTCACGCGCTCTCGAACAAAATAGCGTGAGACTAGGAAAGCGAGGGTCGCGCCAATCGCCGCCGAGACGATCACCAGCGGAATGCCCCATAGTCCGAAAATCAGGCCGGCAGCAATCGACATGATCCCAACCGGCGCCAGCAGGATGACGAGGGCGATATAGGCAAGAGCAAAGATGAAAATACCCCACGCTCCAAGCCGGCCAATCCAGGCATCGATGGACTGAATCCAGTCCTTCGCAGGTAGTAGAAACCACGCGAGCAGCACCGCGACCAACAACGCAACGAGACCGATCCGGGACGCCGTACGCCCGGCAGTCGTTCCCGTCATCATCCGTTCCTTCCCCGCAGGGCGACCATCATTCACCTGTCGCCGAAGGGTTCACGGCGCTCCCGTTGCACTGCACGAAGCTCCTCCCAGGACACAGAACCTGGCGCAATGGGGATGATTCAATGGCACCGCTTGCGCCGCATCCTTCAGCGTATCGCCGAGTTCGAACTGCCGATCATAGGGCAGAAGGGTGCAGGAGACGACGGCCGGCCGGTCGCTGTTCTTCCTTTTGACCACCATTCGCGAACTCGCGCACATCACGTCCGAAGGAGATTTGCCGAGGATTTTCCAGCATGCGGTGGTGATCTCGGGGACGTCGGTGCGAGCATCCATTTCCGGAAAAAGAACGAGGTCTGCGAAATTGTTGGCATCAAGCGGAATCGTGTGATCGGCGAAAAGCCACGCGTAGCCGGCGCGCTCGGCCGCCGCATCCTTCAGCCACATCGTGCGCCCGGCGACGGCGACGCGGAACCCATTTCGGGCGAGCCAGATCAAACCGTCCAATGTGGGCTTGAAAGTGCGGGGTCCGCGTTCATCCTCGTGACGCTCCGCCGTGAAATGATCGAGCGACACGCGAATGGTGAGATTGCTTCCGAGGCGACGGTTGAGGTTCAACAGTTTCGCCTTGAACCGTTGCATCGGTCGCATGGCATTGGTGAGCACGAGCACGCGAAAGCCGCGCGTCAGGCAGTCTTCCAGCATGCCGAAGAAATCCGGATTCATGAATGGCTCGCCGCCGGTGAAACCGATTTCCTCGGTATTCCATCTATCGTGCTCGAGTTCGTCAAGATAGCCGGAGACTTCGTCTCGAGTGAGATAGACTAACCGATCGTTTTTGGGGCTCGATTCGATATAGCAGTTGCGACAGGCGATGTTGCACAGCGTTCCGGTATTGAACCAAAGCGTCTGCAGGCGTTGCAGGGTGACCGTTGCGCGTGGCTCACCGCCTGCGGTGATCTGCGGATCCTGGAACTTGCGGGCATCGAGCTTTTGGGCAGCATCGCGATTAGCCGGCGGCCACTGCTGCCGAGAAGCCACGGGCCGTTTGTGTTTTGGCCGTTCCGGCGACGCGGGTCGCTGCCAATCCACGCGGCCTTCTTCCAGACGAACCCCGCGCTCGTGGATCTCCTTCCATGGCAGCACGTCGCAAATGGGCCACAATCCGGTTTCGAGCGCGGCGGCGTATTCTTCCGGCAAATTGGAGCGGCGCATTTTTGACGCTGCCGCGGCATAATCGTATTCGAGCGCGCGGTGCTCGATCGAGATACCCCCCGCTTCCGGTGTCAGAATGCTATACCAGACCCGCGGCGTGCCATCATTGGCCGGCATGCCGATCGCGCCGGCATTGTGCCAAAGCCGCTCTCCGATGGTCTGGGTGAATGGCAGACCGCAGTGCCCGGAGACGATGCCGTCGGCTGCGGCCGTACCGAGTTCGTCGTCTTTAACCGCAGCGGCGGTCGAAGCGAAGATGAACCGATTGATGCGTTCCACGCCTCCATGCACCACCGCAAACCGGTACCCCGCGATTTCGATATAGAGCCGGCGTGGCAAGCCGGCCATCCAGGCCGTGGCGTCGGCCCCAAGCTCCCGCATCGCATGGGCGAACCAGGCCGCTGACAATCGTTCGCAGGCGCTTCCCGGTGCAAACCCGCAGCCGCAATCGGATGCGCCGTTGGCAAGGCTCTCCTCGCAATTTCCCATAACCACATGGCAGCCGGCGTCGCGGACCAAGGCCACGGTTGCGGCCGGATCGGCGCCATAGGCCACGACGTCACCGGTGCAGACAATGCGCTCGGCCGGAATCTCGAGGCGAGCGGCCTGTCGAAGCAGCCCCTCCGTGGCCTCAAGATTGCTATACGGTCCACCGAAGACGATCAGCGGCCCGTCGGTACGAAGGAGATTATCAGAACTGTTCATGGTTCTTCGTGCGGTTATCGTGCCATCGATCGCGCTCGCCAAAGTGAGCCAGGTGCCGCAGCAAAGACGCCGGCACGAGGAGGAATAACGTGCGATTGAACACTCCTGTTCCTCCGATGGCATGTCTGCGCGGCCAATGACGACCGCCACAGGACAACCCACCACGGGTTGTACCTTGTTGTTTCGTCTGGACAGCGCAAAAGGTTACGGTTCCCCGACAAGGGGAATGCAAAAATTGCAGCTGCTCGGCCGAACTCGGCCCGAGCGCTACATTGGGCTTGTCAACGCCGCATCAGCTCGATTAACGGCAAGTAACCGCCTGTTGCGAGCCGTTCCGACGCCGGTTTGACGTAGACAGGATCAAGCTCGATTCCCATGCCTTGCACCAGACGGTTCATGAAGTTGAATAAAGCCGTCACGGCCACGGTATGATAGAGGGCGGTCTCGTCCCAGCCCGCGGCGAATATCGCGTCAGCATCGGCCCGCGTAGCGCTATTCGGTTGCAGCGTCAGCTTTCTTGCATAGCGCAGTACGGGCTTTAATTTGGCGGCAATCGGCGCAGCGTCGATATCTTCGATGGCGCAGGACACTGAATCCTTGGATACGCCGAGGAGTCCAGCCGTTGCGGTGTGAACGCCTTGACAATAAACGCATTCGTTGAGACCTGACACATAAGCAGCAATCAGTTCGCGCTCAGCCTCGGTGAACGGCGATGGACCACGTAACAAGATTTCATGAAATTCGATCAGCGGCTTGCTTGTTTCAGGAAACATCTGGAAGACATTCAACAGGCTTGCACTTTTGGGGAGGGTTGGAAGGAACGGCATTGTATTCTCCGATGGGCTACCAATGAGTTAGAAGGCTTCTACCCTAATTCGATGTGAGAGGTAGATACATAGCGTGCGCTCAGGCCCGCTCCGCTAATGTCGTGCGGAAGGTGACGTGGTCAAAATGAAACGTGCAGTCCTGATTGGCGCGGGTCACGCCCATCTCTATGCGGCAAAGAGAGCGCGGGAGTTCACCCGGCGCGGGTTTGAACTTGTCGTCATTGCTCCAGATGCATTCTGGTACTCCGGCCTCGCGACCGGTGTGCTCGGCGGAACCTACCCCTTGGTTATGGACCGAATTGACGTGAGGGAGCTGCTCGGCGGAGACGGGCGGTTCATCGAGGACGAGATTGTCGGGCTGGACATCTGCCGGCGGACGTTGACACTCGGTCGAACCCCTTCAATGTCCTTCGACGCCCTTTCCCTGGATTTGGGCAGCGAGGCGCCTCCGATCCATGGCGCAGGCCACGATTGCTATGCCGTTAAGCCGATTCCGCGACTGAACGACCTGCGATGTGAACTGGAACGCCGCTTTGCAGCGGATCCACATCGGCGGGTGCGGGTTGCGATTGCCGGCGGCGGCATTACTGCGTTCGAAATCGCCGCGAACGTCGCTCAGCTCGCTAAACATCACGTCGCGCAGACCGAAATTATTGTCTATGTTGGGAGCGCCGAACCGCTCAAACAGCTTCCTCGACCTGCGGCGACAGCCGTGGTTCGCGATTTGACAAGCCGTGGAGTCGTCGTTTGCTTGCAGCAGAGAGCAGATCGGATTGAAGACCACGTCCTGTTTCTAGAGGATGGTTCGTCTGCTGCATTTCATCTGTTCGTAAATGCGATCGGCCTTCGTCCTGCGCCGGCGATGCGGTCTCTTGGCCTTCCTGTCGACCAGGATGGTGCGCTGATCGTCGACGGCCATTTAATGTCCATCGGCGCCGCCGGCATATTCGGCGGCGGCGACTGCGTTGCATTCATGGGCCTCGCATTGCCTCGCGTTGGGGTTTACGCCATCCGCCAGGGTCCGATCCTGTATGACAATTTGCTTGCGACGCTCGCTGGAACGGCGCTTCGGCGGTTTCAGCCGCAGAAGCGATATTTGGCGATCATGACCCTGGGAGAGGATCGCGGCCTTGCAGTCCGCGGTTCCTTCTGGTGGCATGGACGCGCCGCATTCTGGCTCAAAGACTGGATTGACCGGCGCTTTTTGCGGGAATACCAGCCTCCGAATGGGCGCGGTGGCCAGCGCTTGTGAGTTAATTTGCGCAAGTCAAGGCAGCCAGGACAAGGCGCGAACCACACCGCGGGTGAGCCTGTGACTGAGAAGCGGCTTCGAGAATTCCGCTGCCGCGGCCTTGTCGAGTTCGCCCCAGGTGGGGTAGGGCGCAATCATCTGCGCCAGGTCCCGCAATTTCAGTTTTTGCTCGATAGCCACGACCCACAGATGCGCCAGTTCGCCCGCATGGGTGCCGAGAATCGAGGCGCCGAGCACATATCCGCGGCGATCGGCAACAAGCTTGAGCATGCCTTCGGGATGCCGTTCGGTCTGGGCGCGATCGTTGGCCGCATACGGTATGCGTACGATCCGGATTTCATCGCCGTGACGCTTTCGCGCCTGCTCTTCCGTCATTCCGACCTGGGCAAGTTCGGGATCGGTAAAGGTCACCCACGGCAGCGACCGGTAATCGATCTTTGCGGGCAATCGGAACAGCGCGTTCCTGATGACAATGCCGGCATGATACGAACAGACGTGCGTAAAGCGTGGTCCATCGACGACATCGCCGGCGGCATAGACTCCGCGCGCCGTGGTCTGCAGGTGCGCGTCAACGACGATGCCCTTGTCATTGTATTCGATGCCCGCGGCCTGCAGGCCGAGACCCGCTATCCTCGGCTCCCGGCCGGTGGCGACGAGCAGATGCGAACCGCGAAGCTGGTACGATTGTCCGGCCGCTTCGATCGTGACGTCGATAGCGGCGTCGCGGGCCACGGCCTTGACATCGGCTCCCTCGCGGATCGCCACGCCTTCCGCGGCGAGGTATTGCAGCAACGAGCGGGCGAGTTCGGGATCATCCTTGGGCATCGCCTTGTCGCGTTCGATGACGGTTACAGCGGCACCCAACCGCCGATACGCCTGTCCGATCTCCGTGCCGATGGGCCCGCCGCCGAGGATGATCAAATGCTCCTGTAGGGCGTCATTGTCGAAGATCGTTTCATTGGTAAAAAACGGGACCTGGTCGAGCCCGGGAATTGGCGGGACAGCCGGTTGCGATCCAGTGGCGATGACCGCACGGCGGGCGCGGATATTGCGTCCGCCGACGACAATCGTGCGAGCATCTGCGAAGCAAGCTTCGCCCCGGATTACGTCGACGCCAAGTTTTTCGAAGCGCTCCACCGAGTCGTGCGGCGCAATGGCATCGATGACGGTGCGGATGTGGGCATGAACGCGTTTGAAATCGATGGCCGGTGTCGCATCGATTCCGAATGCGTTCGCCTTACGTATGGCCTGTGCGGATTTGGCCGCGGCCAGGAGCGCCTTCGATGGCACGCATCCCGTGTTGAGGCATTCGCCGCCCATCCGGTCTCGCTCGATCAGGACCACGCTGACGCCGAGCTGGGCAGCGCCGGCGGCGATCGACAGTCCCGCCGAGCCGGCGCCGATGACGCAGAGATCGACGCTTCGGTTGAACCGCATCTGGTTTCCTTTCAGGGATCGGTCGGCTCGATTTATAATGGACGCGGCGTCGCCGGGTTCACGGTTGTGTGGCGGCGCGGGCCGGGCGGCTGCGAATCTTTTTCTGCGGGGCGCGTAACCTTCCAATGCGGTCGAACGAAATAGGACCAGAAGCCATCGCCGGTTCGACACCGTACGCCTGACCGCGTGGCGAGCGGTGGGACTTCCGTGCCTCTCGTGTTCGTTAGATACTCCCGTAAAAACAACAGCCTGGAACCAAGTTTCCTTCGGCGAGTTGCGCACTTGGGCTTTGGCTTTGCGCAACCGGTGCCATCAAGGGCAGCGTGTGCCGGGTCAGCATCCCAGCGCGTCAGGGGGGGGCAGGAATCGCTGGGCGTCCGCGAACCGAACAGCAAAACGAAAGAGTTCGACATGACGGAGAAACTTCCAGCGGGATCGGAAACGCCAAAAATATCGGTGCCCCGCGTCGGCGGTGGCCAGTTGAGCATCGGAGGCGGCAATCGCTGGCAGATGCTCGTTGTCTACCGCGGCAAACATTGTCCCATTTGTCGCTCCTATCTCAAAACCCTTGACGGCCTGCTTGACCAGTTCGAAGAAACCGGCACCGAGGTTTTTGCAGCCTCCGCCGATACGAAAGAGAAGGCGGAGACCGAAGCCAGTGAGGAGGGCTGGCGCTTTCCGGTTGGATACGGCCTCTCGCAGGACCAGATGCGAACGCTCGGCCTCTATATTTCCGAGCCGCGCTCGCCGCAGGAAACGGACAGGCCGTTCCCCGAACCCGGACTGTTCGTCACCAATCCGGAGGGCAAGCTCCAAATCGTCGATGTCTCCAATGCACCGTTTGCGAGGCCGGAGCTTAACGCCGTTCTAAAGGGCATCAAGCTGATCCGGGAAAAGCAATATCCGATCCGCGGAACATTGGGGTGACGGTGGTCCCCGGGAGCTTTGACCTGAGAGACGGCGCCTACATGACGCCGCATCAACTTCGTTCCACGCAGCCCGCGAGGCGGCCCATCGATCATCGTGCAGCACTGATCGAATCGCGCCGCCGTATGATCGCAACCGGCCAATGGTCCAATAGTCAGTTCATGGGAAGACGTTGGCCGATCGGCTGCGTGGCGCTCGAGATCACACAACGCTGCAATCTCGATTGCACGGTCTGCTACCTGTCCGAGAATTCCGAAGCGGTGAAGGACCTTCCGCTCGAAGAAGTCTTTCGCCGCATCGACATGATCTTCGATCATTACATCACGCACAATAAATGCCACGCGAAGTACAACGACCTCTGTAATGCGATTTCAAATTTCTTGCGCGACGAAGTGCCGAGAAATTGGTACGCCTATGCGATTCCGTCACCGATAACTTCCGAGTGATCGATCCGAAGAGTTTTCGGGTTCTCAAAGAGTAGGAGTATACTTGTATGGAACGTTTAGGTGGCACCCAACAATACACGAGACGATTTGGCTGGAATC
>JBDTKD010000413.1:0-6541 GCA_039935515.1 Bradyrhizobium sp. | reverse complement strand
ACCGGTATGGGTGGTCGGTATATCTGTGCATCATCCTTGGCGCATTGGCGTCGGTGATCGCCGGATTCGTGCTGGCGCTGCCGGCCTTGCGGGTCCGTGGGCCCTATTTCGGGCTGACGACCCTGGTTGCCGTATTGATACTGCAGAATTTCGTCGTGGTATTCGCCGATCTCACCGGCGGCGAAATCGGCCTGACCATTCCCGACGTCATCACGATCAGCGCCAGCATCAACTACTGGATCGCGCTCGGCTTCATGACCATCAGCGCAGCGATCCTGTACGGGCTTTCGCAGTCGCCGATCGGACTCGTGCTGCAGGCGAGCGGGCAGGACCCGGTTCAGGCCGGCGCGCTCGGCTTCAATATCGTCAAGCACAAGCTTGCCGCGTTCATAGTCAGTGCGTTCTTCTCCGGCCTGTCCGGCGCGCTGCTGGTGTTTTACTTCGGCACCGCATCGGTCGGCACGGTGGTTGACGTCGCCGTCGGCGTCAACGTCATCGTCGCCGCCGTGCTCGGCGGCCGCCGCACCGTGCTCGGTGCCGCGCTGGGCGCGATCTTCCTGATCGTTGCCGGCGAATTCCTGCGGCCGACCGGCGAACTCGCGACATTCATCGTCTCGGCGGTTGCCCTGCTTGTGGTTTTGTTCTTCCCCGGCGGGTTCCTCGGAGCCGCCTTGTCGCGCGAGGCCCGCTCGTGATGGACGCGACCGCCAACAACGCACCCGTTCTCCAGGTCCGGGGTCTGACTAAGCGCTTCGGTGGCCTCACCGCCGTCAAGAACCTGAATCTCGATCTGCGTGCCGGCGAAATCTTTGGCCTGATCGGCCCGAACGGTTCCGGCAAGTCGACAGCGATGAAGGCCATCATGGGCATCGAACGGCCGAGCGCCGGCGATGTGATTTTTCAGGGCGAAAACGTTGCCGGCCTTCCCGCGCACAAGATTGCGCGGAAGGGGTTCGGCATGGTGTTCCAGCATTCGCGGCCGCTCAATCGGCAGACCGTGCTTGAAAACATCATGGTGGCTTTGCTGCCGGACAGCCTGTTCATGCTGTTTCCGGACAAAGCGCTGAGCGAACGTGCCAGATGGATCGCCGACCGTGTCGGCCTCGGTGCCGTGATGGACCGGCGACCTCCGACCCTGCCGTTCGCCGACCTGCGCCGGCTCGAGCTCGCCAAGGCCATCGCCCGGGATCCCAAGGTCGTGCTGGTCGACGAACCGTTCGCGGGCCTGACGCTCGGCGAAGTCGGCACCTTCTCCGAACTGATACGCAGTTTCCGCGACGAAGGGCGTGCCGTGCTGCTGGTCGACCACAACGTCAAAAGCGTCGCCGCGCTGGTCGATCGGGTGCTCGCGATGTATCTCGGCGAAGAGATCGTCACCGGACGCGCCGACGAGGTCATGCGCAACGAGACCGTGCGGCGGGTCTATCTCGGCGGCGCGATCGAAACATCGGCCCGCCCGGAAACCAGCTTCAAGGACAAGGTGCCGCTGCTGCAGGTCGAGAACGTCAGCGTCCACTATGGCAAGGCGCAGGCGCTGGAGAATGTCTCGATCCATGTGCACGAGGGGGAGTTCGTCTCCGTTGTCGGCCTCAACGGCGCCGGCAAAACCACGCTGTTCAATACGATTTCCGGTTTCCTGCCGTATTCCGGCGAAATCATTCGCGGTGGCGAAAAGTTGCGTGGCACGAGCCCGGCACGCATCGCCCGCAGCGGCATCGTGCAGTGTCCGGAGTCACGGGAATTGTTCGGCGAGATGACGGTGCGGGAAAATCTCGACCTCGGCGGCCAGCATCTGACCGACGAGGTGAGGGACCGGCAACTCGCCTGGCTGTTCGAACTGTTCCCGATCCTGAAGGAACGTCAGGGGCAATTGGCGCAGACTTTGAGCGGCGGCGAACAGCAGATGCTGGCGATCGGCCGTGCGCTGATGATGCAACCGAAGATCCTGATCCTGGACGAGCCGACCCTGGGATTGGCCCCGGTTATTCTCGAATTATTGTCCAAGGCCCTGGAGAAACTGCGCCAGACGACGCCGATCACGGTGTTGCTGGGCGAGCAGAACGTGACCTTCGCGCTTCCCCATGCCGACCGGGTCTATGTGCTGGAACATGCTCGGATCGTCTGGGAGGGCGATCCCGGCCGTTTCGCCGCGGAAGCCGGCGAGGGCTATCTCTGAATGAGAGCCGTCCGCGAAGGTCGTGCTTTCGCCCTCCGAGTCCGGCTGCTAGCACATAACCATGGCTTCAGCCGGCCGGTCAGGGTCGGCTTTCGCGCTGCCAATGCGACGTCACGTCGGCACCCGACCTGTTCAGTCTCGGCCGGGATCCCATATTGGTGCGCGGCAAACTTCCTCACCGTCTTCATTTGTCACCAGGACCGAGCAATGCTGACGGCGGAGCTCCGGCCGGGCGGAATACAACTCGTTGGCAAGGCTATCCGCCGCGTCAGATGCCAAAATGTCGTCGGGCAGATCGAGACCGTTATGGTCTACGATCGTGTGCTGTCCAATCAGGTCGAAATGATAACGCGGCATGCCCAGAGAACGCGATGCCGAAAAGGCTGTTCCAGACCGCGAGCTAAGTCGACCCTGATTCTTTAGTACAAAGACGTGTCACCTATCTTCGGTCATGATGAAGACAAAGCCCGTCAGGGTCGCGCCGATGGCGAATGTCAGCACGACGGTGCCCACGAACATGGTCCATGTAGGCCCCGGCGTGGCGCTGTGCTTGAGCAGGGTTATCATGCCGGCAGGGTCGGCGATGGACAAGACCAGCGTGAAAGCGAGACCCATGGCAACACCCATGGCTGCGTGGCCGGCCAGCTTCAAAACCGAGGTAAGCCATACGGCGGGTGTCTTGATACGCATTTGCGTCGCCTCCGCGCGTAACATCAGCAACGCACGCCAGCGGCACTTGGTTCCTCACATCGTGCAGGGAGAACGGGGCGGCGGCACGCGGCACTGAGCGCGGCCGCCTCAGAGATCGAGGCCGAGAACCCTGGCGGCATTGCCACCCGCGATCTGGGCGAGCGTAGCCTCGTCGATGCCGTGCACGCCCGCGATATGGCCGACCGGATTATATTCAGCCATGTCAAACGGGTAGTCGGTGCCCATCAGGATGCGGTCGGGACCGAAGACGTCGATCATGTAAGCGAGCTGGTGATAGGTAAAAACCACGGTGTCGAGATAGACTTGGCGAAGATAGGTCGTCGGCGGCAACGGCAACTCGCCGTGCGAATCCCGGCGCGCACCCCAGGCGTGGTCGATCCGGCCGGAATAGCCGGGAAGATAACCACCGCCATGGACCGCCATCAGCTTGAGTTCGGGGAACCGCGCCAGCGTCCCCGAAAAGATCAGGTTGTGGAGCGCGAGCGTGGTCTCGAGCGGATTGCCGAGCACATTGTTGAAGTAGAAATGCGTCAGCCGTTCGCCATGGGTGAATCCGTTCGGGTGCATCATGATGAACGCCCCGAGTTGCTCGGCCCTTGCGAAGAACGGCTGGAACTTCGGATCGGACAATTCCTGGCCGTCGACATTGGTCAGGATCTCGACACCCTTCAATTTCAGGTTATTCATGATGTAATCGAGTTCGCGGACGGCGATCTCGGGCTCCTGCAGCGTGACGACGCCGAGCCCGACGAACCGGTCCGGCCGGCGTGAGCAATATTCCACCACGCCGTCATTGGCGAGGCGATGCGCGGCTTCCGCGATCTTGGCGTCGACCGAGTAGTAGCACTGGCCCGGCGCCGGGGCCACGACCTGAATGTCGATGCCCATGCTGTCGAGGTCGCGCAGACGACGGTCGATGGTCGTCATGACCTCGCCGATATCCTTTTGCTGCTGCCCGTTGATTTCTATTGTGGCGGCATCGGCGAAATGCGCGAGAGGGACTCGGCTGGTATCGACATGCGGCTGGGCGAGCTTGGCCGCCTCGGGAATCACGATATGAGCGTGGATGTCGATCGTGGGCGAGGAGGGACGCCGTGCGAGGCCGTCGGCATCATGGATGCGGGCGGCGGTGCGGCCATAGCGATTCTTGCGGTCGATCATTGGATAAGCCCTGTCTCCTGTCAGGTAAACGGGCGCTGGCGAACTGATTTCGGCCGCGCCTTGAATAACCAGTGATCAGGCGATAAACAACAGTCAGATCGGTTCGGCCGCTTTCGTTGCAGTGCGGTGCTTTTTTGGGGAGACGCATGGTGAAAGTAACCGGCTTCAATCACCTCTCGATCGGTACCACGAATCTCGCCGAGACCGTCAAATTCTACCAGACGGTGTTGGGCATGGAGACGATCCCCAGCTATAATTTCGGCTTCAAGACCAGATATCTCCGCTGCGGCGATCTGCAATTGCACATCTTTGAACTGGAAGATCAGGTTCCGCTCTACCAGCACTTTGCCGTCGATGTGGACGACTTTCATGCCGCCTACGACGCTGCCAAGGCACTTGGCGCGCTGGACTCCACGACGTTCCGCAATCCTGTGAACGAACTTCCGGATGGCTGCGTCCAGATGTATTTGCGCGATCCTGCCGGCAATTTGATCGAGATCGACTGGCCTGATGTGGGTACGCTTGACCGCGCGCGAATTCCCGAGATGAAGCTGTTGACCGAATTCGCCGAGCAGGACCAGGAAGGACTGGCTGCCTCGCTGTATCTCGACCGGCCTCATCTCAAGACCGCACGACGCGCGCGATAGCGAGGAGCGACAGATGGTAAATGCCGGTCGGAAGCCTGACGCGAGCGTGCCGCCCGGACCGGACATGGATCAGCGCGCCTACGCCGCCATGATCGGCCGGGCCGAAGCGCTGATCCCGCAACTGCGCGAGCGCGCTTCGCGGACCGAGGAGCTGCGGCGTCTGCCGCCGGAGACCGAACGCGATTTGCATGACGCCGGTCTGTTCAGGATCGTGCAGCCGAAACGGGTCGGCGGCTCCGAATTCGATTATGTGGCTCTGGTCGACTGCGCGGAAGCGATCGGGCGGGCCGATGCGTCGGTGGCATGGAATCTTGCTAATCTCGCCAGCCACCACTGGATGCTCGGGATGTTCGACGACCGCGCCCAGGACCTGATTTGGGGCAGGGATGTCAATGCGCTGATTGCCTCGTCCTTCATCTTTCCAGCCGGCCGTGCCCGCAAGGTCGATGGCGGATATACGCTGCGCGGAAGCTGGCCATTTTCCTCCGGCGTCGATTCCTGCGAATGGAATATGCTCGCCAGCGTGGTCTCCACCGACGATGAAGCCGACGGAATCGAATACCGCATCTTCCTGCTCAACAAGAGCGACTATCAGATCATCGACACCTGGAATGCGACGGGATTGCGGGGAACCGGCTCGAATGACGTCGAGGTCCGCGACGCCTTCGTTGCCGAGCCGATGACGGTTGCGGTGAACGATCTCGGCGGCGGTCCGACGCCCGGAAGCGCGGTCAATCCGAACGCGCTTTACGCGCTGCCGGTGTTCTCGCTGTTTCCCTACGTGCTTTCCGGCGTGGCGCTCGGGAATGCGCAAGCCTGCCTCGACGACTATATCAAGGTCGCGCAGCATCGTGCCTCGACCTACAATCGCGCCAAGATCGGCGACCTCCAGAGTACACAGATCAAGATTGCCGAGGCGTCGGCAAAAATCGACGCGGCCCGCCGCATCATGCGTTCGACCTGCATCGAGGCGATGGTCGACGTCAGGCAGGGCCTTGTTCAGGATGTTCCCGTCAAGACCAGGCTGCGGCGCGACGGGGCCTATTCGGTCAATCTGTGCACGGAAGCCGTATCGTTGCTGTTTGCGGCGAGCGGCGCCCGCGGTTTGTCCACGGCAGCCGCCCTGCAGCGCCAGTTCCGCGATGCCCACGCGATCAATTCGCACATCGCGTTCAATTTCGACGCAGCCGGCACCAATTACGGGCGTGTTGCGCTTGGCCTGCCCTCCGAAAACCTGACGCTTTGAGGCGAGCGCCATGACCGACGCGCCAAAGCATCCCGCCAATCCGGATCCAGCCAGGGAACTCGAGAGCGACAGTTCGGCGATCGATCCCAGGGATTTTCGCAGCGCGCTCGGAACCTATGCCACTGGCGTCACCATCATCACGGCGGTTGCGGCCGACGGGAAGCCCTACGGGCTGACCTGCAACTCGTTCGCTTCGGTGTCGCTGAATCCGCCGCTCGTGCTCTGGAGCCTGGGGATGTTCTCGCAAGGCTTGAGCGTGTTCCAGAACGCCAGCCATTTTGCGGTCAACGTGCTTGGCGCGTCGCAGCAGGCGCTGGCGAGCCGGTTCGCAAAATCCTCGGACGACAAGTTCGCCGGGGTCGAATGGATACCGGGCCTTGGCAACGCTCCCATTCTTGCCGACAGCGTCGCCAGCTTTCAATGCCGCGCGGCCAACCGGTATTATGGCGGCGACCACGTCATTTTTCTGGGCGCCGTCGAAGCCTACACCTACAACCGGCGAGAGCCGCTGTTGTTCGCCCACGGCGGTTATGGCCGGTTTCTTGGTGCCGGCGACAGTTGAAGGACGAGCCGCTCTTCATGAGAAAGCAAGCCTCGCCC
>JBDTKD010000412.1:0-7718 GCA_039935515.1 Bradyrhizobium sp. | reverse complement strand
GCAGATCAAGCCGGACAGCACGCTGACCATTCCGGTCAAGCTCAACGGCCTCAAGGCCGGCGAGGAGGCGCGTATCGTCGTTGCCGCTGTCGATGTCGGCATCCTCAATCTGACCAATTACAAGCCGCCGGCGCCGGACGATTATTATCTGGGCCAGCGCCGCATGAGTTCGGAAATCCGCGACCTCTACGGGCAGCTGATCGACGGCATGCAGGGCACAAGCGGCCAGCTCAGGACCGGCGGCGATTCCGCCGGCGCCGAATTGCAGGGCAGCCCGCCGAGCCAGAAACCGCTCGCGTTGTATTCGGGGATCGTCACGGTCGGTCCCGACGGTTCGGCCGAAATCGACTTCGATATTCCGGAGTTCGCCGGGACCGCGCGGGTGATGGCGGTGGCGTGGACCGCGACCAAGCTCGGCCGTGCCACGACCGATGTCACGGTGCGCGACCCCGTGGTGCTGACAGCGACGCTGCCACGCTTCCTGCTCAATGGCGATCACGGCACCATGAGTTTCGATCTCGACAACGTCGAAGGTGCGCCGGGCGACTATACCATCCATGTCAGGCCGTCGGGACCCATCAAGGTCAGCGGCAACCTCACCGCAACGCTAACGCTCGCCGCCAAACAGCGCAGTTCGATGGCGCTGGCGCTCGACGCCGGCGGCACCGGCACGGCGCAACTCGATGTCGACATCAGCGGACCGAACGGACTGACGCTGGCGCGGCACTATGCGCTCGACGTCAAGGCCGCCACCCAGATCCTGGCGCGGCGCTCGATCCGCACCCTCGCCCAGGGCGAGAGCCTGACCCTGACATCCGACATGTTTTCGGACCTGGTGCAGGGCACCGGCAGCATCTCGCTGTCGGTCAGCCTGTCCACCGCGCTCGATGCCGCGACCGTCCTGAAGGCGCTCGACCGCTATCCCTATGGCTGTTCGGAGCAGGTCACCAGCCGGGCGATGCCGCTGCTCTATGTCAATGATCTGGCCGTGGGCGCTCATCTTGCGATGGATAAGGCGGTCGATCAGCGCATCAAGGACGCCATCGATCGGCTGCTGGCACGGCAGGGCTCGAACGGGTCGTTCGGCCTGTGGTCGGCCGGCGGCGACGACGCCTGGCTCGATGCCTATGTCACCGACTTCCTGACCCGCGCCCGCGAGAAGGGGTTCGCGGTCCCGGATGTCCTGTTCAAGAGTGCGCTCGATCGCATCCGCAATTCAGTCGTGAACGCGAACGAGCCGGAGAAAGATGGCGGCCGCGATCTCACTTACGGCCTCTACGTGCTCGCCCGCAACGGCGCCGCGCCGATCGGCGACCTGCGTTACCTAGCCGATACCAAGCTGAACAATCTGGCGACCCCGATCGCGAAGGCGCAACTGGCGGCGGCGCTGGCGCTGGTCGGCGACCGCAGCCGGGCGGAGCGGGTCTATGCCGCCGCGCTCGACAGTCTCGCGCCCAAGCCAACGCTGGAATTCGGACGGGTCGACTATGGCAGCGCCTTGCGGGATGCCGCGGCGCTGGTCACGCTCGCCAGTGAAGGCAACGCGCCGCATGCGACTCTGACCCAGGCCGTGGCGCGCGTCGAAGCGGCGCGCGGGCTGACGCCCTACACCTCGACCCAGGAGAATGCGTGGCTGGTGCTGGCCTCGCGCGCCCTGGCGAAGGAAAATTTGACACTGGATGTCGATGGATCGCCGATCAAGGCGGCGTTATACCGCAGCTACATGGCGGCCGAACTGGACAACAAGCCGATCAAGATCACCAACACCGGCGACACGCCGGTGCAGGTGGTGGTTTCGGTCAGCGGCGCGCCGGTCATGCCGGAGCCCGCGGCGTCGAACGGCTTCAAGATCGAACGCAATTATTTTACGCTCGACGGCAAGCCCACCGATGTGTCGAAGGCAAAGCAGAACGATCGCTTCGCGGTGGTGCTGAAGATCACCGAGCCGAAGCCGGAATACGGCCACATCATGCTCTCGGATTACCTGCCGGCAGGCTTCGAGATCGACAATCCACATCTGGTCTCGTCCGGCGACGCCGGTACACTGGATTGGATCGAGGACGGCGAGGAGCCTGCGAACACCGAATTCCGCGATGACCGTTTCACCGCCGCCATCGATCGCGCCGGCAACGCCAAGTCGGTGTTTACCGTGGCCTATGTGGTCCGCGCCGTCTCGCCCGGCAAGTATGTGCTGCCGCAGGCCTATGTCGAGGACATGTATAATCCTTCGCGCTACGGCCGCACCGGCACCGGCGCCATCGAGGTGCGTCCGGCGAAATGAGTGGAGAGATCGCCATAGCGCCTGCCGCGGCTCGTGCGAGCCACCGGCGGTGGATCAGGTTGACGGCAGTGGCCGCGGCGGCGGCATGCTTGATCGCGACAGGGGCCTTCGCGACATGGGTGGTTTCGCTTGGACCGACGCCCCTCGCAGAGGCGCAGCAGGTCTCGACCACGGTCGTCGACCGCAACGGCAAGCTGTTGCGTGCCTATGCCATGGCCGACGGCCGCTGGCGGTTGCCGGTCGATGCCAAAACCGGCGTCGATCCGAACTATCTCAGGCTGCTGCTCGCCTATGAAGACAAGCGGTTCTATTCGCACGACGGCGTCGACCTGCTGGCGTTGAGCCGCGCCGCGCTTCAACTCGTCACCCGCGGCCATATCGTGTCCGGCGGTTCGACCATCACGATGCAACTCGCCCGGCTGATGGAGCCGCGGCGGGAGCGTTCGGTTTATGCCAAGATGCACCAGATCGTCCGCGCGATCGAACTCGAGCGGCAGTTGAGCAAGGATCAGATTCTCAATCTGTATCTGGCGCTGGCGCCCTATGGCGGCAATCTCGAAGGCATTCGTTCGGCCTCGATTGCCTATTTCGGCAAGGAGCCGAAACGCCTATCGCTGGCGGAATCGGCGCTGCTGGTGGCGTTGCCGCAATCGCCGGAAACCCGCCGCATCGATCGTTACCCCGATACGGCGCGCGCCGCACGGGACCGGGTACTCGAACGCATGGTTGAGGAGGGCGTCGTGTCCGAACAGGATGCGGCGCAGGCGAAAGTCCAGCCGGTGCCGCGAATGCGCCGGCCCATTCCCATTCTGGCACCGCATTCTTCCGATCGGGCGATCGCCATCGTGAAGGATGCGCCGGTGATTTCGCTGACGCTCGATTTGAGCCTGCAAAAAATGCTGGAAGCCCTGGCGCGCGATCGCGCCATCGCGCTCGGGCCGAATATTTCCGTGGCGATCCTGGCGGTGGACAATGCGAGCGGCGAGGTGCTGGCACGGGTTGGCTCGCCGGATTATTTCGATGACCGTCGTGCCGGGCACGTCGATATGACCCGTGCCGTGCGCTCGCCGGGATCGACGCTGAAACCGTTCATCTACGGACTGGCGTTCGAAGACGGCTTTGTCCATCCCGAAAGCCTGATCGACGACCGGCCGATCCGGTTCGGCGACTATGCGCCGCAGGATTTCGACATGACCTTCCAGGGGACGGTGCCGGTGCGCAAGGCGCTGCAACTGTCCCTCAATGTTCCGGCGATCGCGCTGCTTGATCGGGTCGGCGCCAGCCGGCTGTCGGCGCGGCTGAAGCAGGCCGGCGGCAATCTGATCCTGCCGAAGGATGAGGTGCCGGGACTGGCGATGGGGCTCGGCGGGGTCTGGGTCACGCTGCAGGACCTGGTCCAGCTCTATTCGGGAATCCCGCGGCTCGGTACCACCCGGCCGCTGCGCGAAATCATCATCAGCGCCAACGACGATCAGCGCGATCCATTGCGGCTGATGGATCAGGTCGCGGCCTGGCAGGTCGGCGATGTGCTGATGGGAACACCGCCGCCGGAAAACGCGCCGCAGCACCGGATCGCGTTCAAGACCGGCACCAGCTACGGCTACCGCGATGCCTGGTCGGTCGGCTTTGACGGCCGCATGACCATCGGGGTCTGGGTCGGGCGGCCCGACGGCGCGCCGGTACCAGGTCTGGTCGGGCGCACCGCGGCGACGCCGATCCTTTTCGATGCCTTCGCCCGGACCGGGAAATTGCCGATGCCGCTGCCGAAACCCCCGAAGGGGGTGCTGATCGCCAGCAATGCCAGGCTTCCGTTACCGCTGCGCCGGTTTCGTCCCCTGGGAGAGTTCGTGCGCAGCGGCGGCGACCAGGCGCCGCACATCCAGTTCCCGTTGAACGGCTCGCGGATTGACGTGACCGGCTCGGGCGGCGCGGAGCCTGTCGCGATGCCGGTCAAGGTCGCCGGCGGGGTGCTTCCGATGACCATGATGGTCAACGGCACCGCCGTCGGCGAGATCGACGGCCGCCGCCAGCGCCTGATCGATCCGCCCGGCCCGGGCTTTGCCCGGCTGACCGTGATCGACGCCACGGGCGCCGCGGACACAGTTGTCGTTCGAATTCAATAGATGCTCGCTAACCGGTTGTCCCCACGGCGGTTTCAGCGTATGCGGAACCGATGGTTGAGACCTATGCACGTCCCCGGTTTGGAGAGCCGCGCGAGCCCAAAGACCGGGTAAATCCGGGCAGCGGTCTCGCCAATGCGATCAATTTTGTCACCGCCAGCCATGTCCGCGCGATCGGGGCCGTGCTGCTGACCTACTGGACGGCGCTGGCGTTTGTGACCCGGCGCGGGGCCGTCCTCGCGGCGCTCATCCTGTGCAGTTCGGTGCTGCTCAGTGTCGAAGCCCGGCTCGCCAAAACCGACGCCATGCTGCTGTTGACCGTTGTCGCGGCCATGGGGGCGCTGGCGCGGGTCTATTTGTCCTGGCAACGGGGCGAGGACCCCGCACACCCGCCCTGGGCATGGCCCGCGATTTTCTGGACCGCACTGGCTGGCGGCATTCTGCTCAAAGGGCCGTTGATCCTGATGTTCGTCGCGCTGACGATAATTACCCTGGCGATCCTTGACCGGTCGGCGAGCTGGCTGTGGCGGCTCCGCCCGGTATGGGGCCTGATGTGGCTGCTGGTTCTGGTACTGCCCTGGTTTGTCGCGATCTTCTGGCGCGCCGGCGACGCGTTTTTCGCCGATTCGATCGGCGGCGACATGTTGAGCAAGCTCTCCGCGCAGGAATCCCATGGCGCCCCGCCGGGCGTCTATCTGTTGCTGTTCTGGATCACCTTCTGGCCGGGCGCGCCGCTCGCCGGAATGGCGGCACCGGCGGTGTGGCGGGCGCGGCGCGAACCGGGCGCGCAATTCCTGCTGGCGTGGCTGATCCCGTCCTGGATCGTGTTCGAGCTCGTGCTGACCAAGCTGCCGCACTACGTGCTGCCGCTCTATCCCGCGATCGCGATCCTCACGGTCGGCGCGCTGGAGCGACGCGTGCTGTCGCGGTCATGGCTGCGGCGCGGCGCGGCCTGGTGGTTCGCGATTCCGGCACTGGCTTCGCTGATTGCCGTGATCGGCGCGGTGACGCTGACGCGGCAGCCGGTATTTGTGGCCTGGCCGTTCGTGGCGGCGGCGCTGATCTTCGGGCTGTTCGCGTGGTGGCTCTATGACGACAACCGCGCCGAGCGCTCGCTGCTCAACGCCGTGGTCGCCGCGATGTTCCTGGCAATCGCGGTCTACGGCGTCGTGTTGCCGGCACTGACGCCATTGTTTCCGAGCGCCGAGATTGCGCGCGCGCTGCGCAACGTGGTCTGCGTCGGACCAAAGGCCGCGGCGGCGGGCTTTCACGAGCCGAGTCTGGTATTCATGACCGGGACTTCGACGCTGCTGACCGACGGGTCGGGGGCCGCGGATTTCCTGGGGCAGGGCAGTTGCAGGTTCGCGCTGGTGGAATCGCGCTCGGAACGCGCGTTTGCCCAGCGCGCGGAGGCGATCGGCCTGCGCTACAATGTGGCGACCCGGATCGAAGGCTACAATTTCTCGCAGGGCAAAGCGGTCTCGATCGCGGTATTCCGCTCCGAGGGCACGGAGTAAGATGTCTGTTCCGGCCGGCCTCGGCACGCCTTCGAATTACTTCGCGCAGGTTTTCGCGTTGCTGCGGAGTTCGCTCGCCCAACTGGTGCGACCGCCGTCGCACCCGCGGCGCAGCGAGGCGAGGCGCCGATTGGCGCGCCATGCCTTGCTGCTCACGACCGCCGGTGCCGCCCTCGTGGTCGCGCTGATGATCGAGTTGGACGCATGGGAAATCCAGCTTATGCCGCCGCGCGGCAGCGCCGGGCTTTGGCCGGTTCGCATCCTGACCGAGTTCGGAAAAGCGGCTTTCGTGCTGTGGTTCCTGGCCGGACTGTTGTTTGCGGTGGCCGTCGTCGTGCCGCGCTTGCGGGGCGCCTCGCGGTCCCGGCTGCTCGGTCTGGGGACGCATTTGCAGTTTGTGTTTCTCTCCGTGCTGGTGCCGCTGCTCGCCGGCGAACTCATCAAATGGATCGTCGGGCGCGGCCGCCCGTTTGTCGGTGGCGAAGCCAATGCCTTCAACTTCGCGCATTTCGCGGGAACCCAGGCCTATGCCAGTTTTCCATCGGCGCATGCCATCGCCAGCGTTGCACTGGCCTTCGCGGTTTCGGCGGTGTGGCGTCGGGCACGGATTCCGATGATCGTGTATGCGTTGCTGATCGTCGCCAGCCGGCTGGTGCTTTTGGCCCATCATCCGAGCGATGTCGTCGCCGGTGCGGTGATCGGATTGGCCGGTGCGATGCTGGTCCGGTACTGGTTCGCGGCCCGCCGTTTGGGCTTCGTGATCGGCGAGGGCGGTACCATCACGCCACGAGGGGCATGGTCGCCGCGGACTGCCAAAAGGGTTGCCCGGCGCGCTTTCGCCCCATAAGAAGCGGTCGCCGTGATGCCGGCTACAGGCTAGGCCACCTCAAACGACGAGTGCTGATTTGCCCTCTCCAGACCCCGCCGGCGTCGCCGTCTCCATCGTTGTTCCCGTGCGCAACGAAGCCGAGAATATCGCGCCGCTGATCGCCGAGATCGCCGCCGCGCTCGACCGCCGCTGGGCCTACGAAATCATCTATGTCGATGATGGGTCAACCGATGCGACGGCCGAGCGGCTCGCGGCCGTCAGACAGCAGCGCGGAAACCTGCGCCAGATCCGCCACGCGACATTGTCAGGGCAATCGGCGGCGGTGCGCAGCGGGGTCCGCGCCGCGGCCGGCGCCATCGTGGCGACGCTCGATGGCGACGGCCAGAACGACCCGTCATTCCTGCCGGACCTGATCGCAGCGATCGAGAACGGTGGGGACCGCGTCGGCCTCGTCGCCGGCCAGCGGGTGGGTCGCAAGGATACCGGTTTCAAGAAACTGCAGTCGCGCATCGCAAACGGAGTACGCAGCACCATTCTGCACGACGGCACCCGCGATACCGGCTGCGGCCTCAAGGTTTTCAAGCGCGAGGTGTTCCTGGCGCTGCCTTATTTTGACGGGCTGCACCGCTTCCTGCCGGCGCTGGTCCGCCGCGAGGGATACGACATCGCCTATGTCGACGTCATCGATCGGCCACGTCGATCCGGCGTGTCAAACTACGGCTTCTTCGATCGGCTATGGATCGGAATCATGGATCTGGCGGGCGCGTGGTGGCTGATCCGCCGCAAGAAGCCGACGCCGGTCGCGACCGAGGTGACGTCATGACTGTCCTGCTCAGCAGCCTCGTCAATTATCTGCACGAGGTCTTCGTTCTCAAATTCGACGGGTGGGTCGTCCTTGGATTCGTGGCGCAGGGTTTTTTCACCATGCGTTTTGTGGTGCAGTGGATCGCATCGGAACGCGCGCGCAAGAG